>JBFZCK010000146.1:0-8584 GCA_041307965.1 Burkholderiales bacterium
TCAACTGCGTGGCCCCCGGTTTCATTGAAACCGACATGACCGCGTCGTTGGCCGAAGAGCAACAAAAGGCTTTGTTGGGGCAAATCCCCCTGGGCCATTTGGGCAAACCCGCCGACATCGCGCATGCGGTGGCATTTTTGGCCAGTCCACTGGCGGGTTACATCACCGGACAAGAACTGCACGTCAACGGCGGCATGTTCATGGCCTAATGTAAAATAGCAGTCTGTAATTTCAACCACCCTCAGAGGGATCTATGAGCGATATCGAAGCACGTGTGAAGAAAATCATTGCCGAACAACTCGGCGTTGAAGAGAGCCAAGTCACCAAAGAAAAATCTTTTGTGGCCGACTTGGGCGCTGACTCCTTGGACACGGTGGAACTGGTCATGGCCTTGGAAGACGAATTCGGTATCGAAATTCCGGACGAAGATGCCGAGAAGATCACCACCGTTCAAAACGCCATCGATTACGCGATGGCCAACCAAAAAGCCTAATGGCCCCCAGGCCAGCCTCGGGCACCTTCGGGTGTTCAGAGGCTGCCACCATCACGCCACTCATCGCGTGGGAGTACACCAATGACCCGTCGTCGCGTTGTCGTGACCGGTCTGGGCTGCATCAGTCCCGTGGGCAACACGGTGACCGCCGCTTGGAACCAACTGTTGGCCGGCCAATCTGGCATCGGTCTGATCACCAAATTTGATACCGAGGCTTTTTCCTGCAAGATCGCAGGTGAAGTCAAAGGTTTTGATTTGGAGTCTTACATCGGCGCCAAAGAAGCGCGCACGATGGACTCCTTCATTCATTACGGCATCGCCGCAGCCCACCAGGCCGTGGTCGATTCTGGTTTGCCCACGGGCGAGGCTTTGGGCGATGAGCAAGCCACCCGCTTTGGCGTCATCATCGGCTCGGGCATTGGCGGTTTGCCGCTGATCGAGAATACCCACACCGAATACACCGCCCGTGGCCCTCGCCGCATTTCGCCCTTTTTTGTGCCCGCGTCCATCATCAACATGATCTCCGGTCATGTCTCGATGCGCTTTGGCTTCAAAGGCCCCAATTTGGCGGTGGTCACAGCGTGCACCACCGGCTTGCATTGCATCGGTGAGGCCGCCCGCAAGATCGAGTACGGCGACGCCGACGTGATCGTGGCCGGCGGCTCCGAAGCCACGGTCTCGCCTTTGGGCGTGGGCGGCTTTGCTTCCATGCGCGCTTTGTCGACCCGCAACGACGACCCCGCGACCGCGTCGCGCCCTTGGGACAAAGACCGCGACGGTTTTGTGCTGGGCGAGGGCGCCGGCGTGATGGTGCTCGAAGAGTACGAACACGCCAAAGCACGCGGTGCCAAAATTTACGCCGAACTCTCGGGTTATGGCATGAGTGCGGACGCGGGTCACATGACCGCGCCCAACATGGACGGCCCACGCCGCGCCATGGTCAATGCGCTCAAAAATGCTGGTGTCAACCCCGACCAGGTGGACTACCTCAACGCCCACGGCACCTCCACGCCGCTGGGGGATGTGAACGAAACCAACGCCATCAAAGCGGCTTTGGGTGCGCACGCCCACCGTACCGTGGTCAATTCCACCAAATCCATGACGGGGCATTTGCTCGGTGGGGCCGGTGGTATTGAAAGCATTTTCACGGTCCTGGCGCTGCACCACCAAAAGAGCCCGCCGACCATCAACATCTTCAACCAAGATCCCGAGTGCGATTTGGACTACTGTGCCAACACCGCTCGTGACATGAAGATCGACGTGGCCGTCAAAAACAACTTCGGTTTTGGCGGCACCAACGGCACTCTGGTGTTCCGCCGCATTTAAGTCCAGCGAGTTCGCCCCATGCACAAGGCCCCATCGGTGACATATCCGGTGGGGCCTTGTGTTTGGTATGCACGGGTCTTGTGGATGGCTTTGACGCTCGTACTCTTGGCCGGTCTTGCGGTCGCCGTCTGGGGCCAAGCGCCTGGCCCCATGGCTGTTGCGCTGGCCTTGGGTGTGTGGCTGTGCGCGGTGGGTGCCGTGGCCCTGCATTTGGCTCGGGTGCCCAAGGGTCACCTGACGTGGCGTCCTGAGGCGGCAGAGCAGGCCGGCGGCGAGTGGGTTTGGCAGCCCGAAGTCGGTCGAGCGGCCTTGGTGTCGGTCACCGTGGTGTGGCAGGGGAGCCGCGTCTTGGGCTTGCGCGCCTTGGACGGGCTGGGTCACAGCCATTGGGTCTGGGCGCAGGTCCATCAAGCACCGCAAGACTGGTTGGCCTTGCGTCGCGCTTTGATTTCATCGGCCATCGGTCATTGAGTGCAGTGGGCAGGTATATTCATGACCAATGACGCCGCCCGACGCCCCTGTTCGACCCCCACCCAACAGCGACAGCTTACTGGTGCAACGATGCTTGGAAGGCGACAAGCGGGCATTTGATTTGTTGGTCATCAAGTACCAAGGCCGGGTTGAGCGGCTCGTCGGCCGCATGGTCAGGGACGTCGATGCCGTGCCCGACATCGCCCAAGAAACCTTCATTCGCGCTTACCGAGCTTTGCCGCAATACCGCGGAGATGCGCAGTTCTACACCTGGCTTTACCGAATCGCCGTCAACACCGCGAAAAAACGGCTGATGGTCATGAAGCGGGACCCCTTGGTCTTCGCGCCAGACAGGGATGAAGAGGACGGTGATGAAACTTCCAGCGTTTGGCGGGAACCAAGGGGGTACAGCGCCGACAGCGAAACGCCGGAAGCGGTGCTGGCCAGTCGTGAAATTGCCCAAGCGGTCAACGACGCCATGGCGGCATTACCCCCCGATTTGCGCACAGCGATCGAGTTGCGTGAATTGGAGGGGATGAGCTATGAGGCCATTGCGCTGGCGCAGGATTGTCCGATTGGGACCGTGCGCTCGCGGATTTTCCGGGCACGTGAGGCCATTTCGGCCCGCATCCAACCGATGTTGGAACATCAAACAGGCAAACGGTGGTGAAGATGAACGAAACCCTGACGCAAACGTCAACCAGTGCGACTCACCCCGACGCCGACCACTGGCGCGAATGCCTGTCGGCGCTGGTCGATGGAGAGATCAACGAGTCGGAGCTTGATGGGTTGATGGCGGCCATCGAGCGCGACCCGCAGCTCCAAGCGGTGTGGGCCCGTTACCAAACCATGGGCCCGTTGGTGGTTCGCGCCCATGCAGCTTTGTCGCCAGCCCAAGCGGCCAACGATCCCGTTTTTTGGCGCCGTTGGGCTGTGGCGGCGTCCTTGGTGGCGCTCAGCGCCATCACTTGGAGCTGGGTTGAGGAGTCTGCCCCGGCTGGCACCACCTTGGCCCAGGGCCAGGACCCTGTGTGGTTGTCGAGCGCCGCTGAGCCCATGTTGCGCGACCCCGTGTTGGAAGAGCTCTTGCAGGAACACCGCGAATTGGGTGATGGTGGTGCCTTGCAGGTGAGCACCGGATTTTTGCGCAGTGCCACTTTGCACACCACGCCTTGACCACAGGACTTCACATGCCCCATTTCACACAACGCACACCCGCGGCTGGTCGTTGTCGCTGGACCCATTGGGCCACTGTGGGCGCTTGTTGCTGGGGCCTGTTGGCATCGACAGCGGGGGCGGGCACGGTGGACGATTGGTTGACGAAAACCCAAGAGGCCACCCGTGGCCGTGCCTACACCGGCACCTTGGTGGTGAGTGCGGGTGAAGAAATATCGGCTTCCAAGGTGTGGCACGTGTGCGATCGCACCACCCAGATGGAGCGGGTGGACAGCCTCTCAGGACCTGCGCGCACCACCATCCGGCGCAACAGTGAGGTCATCACCTTTGTGCACGATAAAAAAATCGCCTACACGGAACAGCGCGAATCGCTGGGTTTGTTGCCCATGCGCTGGCGCACCAACGGCGAATCTCTGGATCGCTTCTACCGATTGCGCGAAGCGGGTGTGCAACGTGTGGCGGGCCACGATGCCAAGGTCGTGGAGCTCCTGCCGCACGATGCGTCACGCTGGGGTTACCGCATCTGGACCGAAGGCCAAACCGGCGTGGTCATCAAGCTGCAAACCTTGGATGGCCGTGGCGCCGTGTTGGAACAGGTCGCCTATTCCGATCTGCAACTCGGGGCCGTGGTCAGCATGCATGCTTTGGAGCAGCGCATGAAAAATACCGATGGTTATGTGGTCAAGCCGCGGGTCTTGAAAAAGAACACTTGGCCCTCATCTGTTCGACTCAAGCCTGAGCCCGTGTTGGGTTTTTCTGCCATGAGTTGTTATCAGCGCGTCGAGGCCGATGCTCCAGCGATGGGGTCGCGCGCGCATTGCGTGTTCAGTGACGGTTTGGCTTCGGTGTCGGTGTTCGTGGAACCCATGCGTGCCGATGCGCCCCTCACACCCACACAAACCTTGCGTGGCGCCACCCAAGTGGTGACCCAAGCTTTGGGTCCTTATTGGGTCAGTGCCATGGGAGAGGCGCCGCCCGAAACCTTGCAGCGCTTGTCCAAACATTTGCTCCTTCAACCTTGATCTGACCACCGCCATGATTGCAAAGCCCCTGATGCCTTCTCTTTTGTTTTACGCGGCCCGTGTGCGGCCATCGCTGGCGCAGGCGTGCGTTGCGGTGCTGAGTTTGGTGCTTTTGAACCCCATGCCAAGTGCTTGGGCGCAGGGCGCACCTTTGGTGCGTGGCTTGCCCGATTTCACCGAGTTGGTCGATGCGGTGGGTCCTTCGGTCGTCAACATCCGAACTTTGGAAAAGGCCCAACCCAAGGCCAGTGGGCCCAACGCGCCGGACGAGCAGATGCTCGAATTTTTCCGCCGCTTCGGCATTCCCGTCCCCCCTGGAGTGGGTCCACGTTCGCCGCGCCAAGCGCCGCCGGACGAAGAGGCGCAACCCAGCGGTGTGGGTTCGGGCTTTGTGTTGACGGCCGATGGTTTCATCATGACCAACGCCCATGTGATTGATGGCGCTGATGAGCTCTTGGTGACCCTGCCCGATCAGCGCGAATACAAAGCACGCGTGATCGGCTCCGACAAGCGCACCGACGTGGCGGTGGTCAAGGTCGAGGCACTGGGTTTGTCGCCTGTAAAAATCGGCGACGTCGGCCGCTTGCGTGTGGGCGAGTGGGTCATGGCGATTGGCTCGCCCTTCGGTTTGGACAACACCGTGACGGCCGGCATCGTGAGCGCCAAACAGCGCGACACGGGGGATTACTTGCCTTTTATTCAAACCGATGTGGCGATCAACCCCGGCAACTCAGGCGGACCGCTCATCAACATGCGCGGTGAGGTGGTGGGCATCAACAGCCAAATTTATTCGCGCTCAGGGGGCTTTCAGGGCATCTCGTTCGCCATCCCGATCGACGAAGCGGTGCGCGTTTCTGAACAGCTGCGAACGATCGGGCGGGTGAGCCGTGGACGCATCGGCGTTCAGATCGATCAGGTGAGCAAAGAAGTGGCCGAGTCGATCGGATTGGGTCAAGCCCGTGGTGCGCTCGTGCGCGGCGTTGAGCCCAACTCGCCCGCCGCCAAAGCCGGCTTGGAGCCGGGCGACATCATCGTGCGATTTGATGGCAAAGCCATTGATCGTTCAGCCGACTTGCCTCGCTTGGTCGGGAACACCGCTCCGGGCACGACGAGTCGCATCACCATTTTTCGACGCGGTGCTCAGCGCGAACTGAGCATCACCGTGGCGGAAGTGCCCAGCGAGTCGGCCCCGGTTGCCGCGGCTCCAGCGCCATCAACCCACAACAGTGGGGTGGTGAAGGCCTTGGGCCTGGGCTTGAGTGACCTGACGGAGGCACAAAAGAAAGCTTTGGGTGTGTCGGGTGGTGTCGTCGTGGTCAGTGCGCAGGGGCCTGCGGCTCGCGCGGGTTTGCGCGAGGACGACGTCATCGTTTCCGTGGCCAACGAACAAATCAGCCACCTCAAATCATTGGAAGCCGTGTTGGCCAAGCAAGACCGAAACAAACCCTTGAGTGTGTTGTTCCGTCGTGGGGAGTGGGCCCAATACACCGTGATTCGACCCGAATCCCGCTGAGCCGTGCCCCCGTAAAACCATCCAGTTCAGACGGGTATTGGGGTTTTTTTCGCGACGGGGGTGGCCATTTTGCGACAAGGTTGGCGTTGCGCGGACTTTGATAAGCTGTGGATTGTTAGTAAACACTCACACCGTTAATTTTCCATGGGTTTGGATTTCGATAAAATCGACCCCAATGGCCAATTTTGTGAACCGCATGGGGGATCAAATTGGTCCGATGTGGGATTTTGTTTCGATGACCTTGCCCAGGGTCGTTGGATGCGGTTCAGACACCGCCTCGGCTTGTGGATAAGCTGTTTATAAATCCCATGTTGTTGCGCTGCAACAAACGGAAATGGCCGTTGTGAGGGTGTGCCAAAGGGGCTTTTTGCCTACAATGAAACCCCAACTATCGCAGTTGCCATTGATTGTTGGTTCTGGGCGCGTCACACACTGACGCGCCCTTTTTTATGGCTTTTGATTTCGAGTGTCTTGCGCCTTGTGCGCCACGCCGAACAGGTATTTTGATGAATCACATTCGCAATTTTTCGATCATCGCGCACATCGACCACGGCAAGTCCACCTTGGCCGATCGGATCATCTCCCGCTGCGGCGGTTTGTCGGACCGCGAGATGAGCGAGCAGGTGCTCGACTCGATGGACATCGAGAAAGAGCGCGGCATCACCATCAAGGCCCAAACCGCGGCCCTCCAATACAAAGCCAAAGACGGTCAGGTCTACAACCTGAACCTGATCGACACCCCCGGTCACGTGGACTTCTCGTATGAGGTCAGTCGCTCGCTCTCGGCGTGCGAAGGTGCTTTGTTGGTGGTCGACGCCAGCCAGGGCGTGGAAGCGCAGACCGTGGCGAACTGCTACACGGCCCTGGACCTCGGCGTTGAGGTGCTGCCCGTGCTCAACAAGATGGACCTGCCCAACGCAGACCCGGAGAACGCCAAGGCCGAGATTGAGGACGTGATCGGTATCGACGCCACCAACGCCATTCCCTGTTCGGCCAAAACCGGCATGGGAGTGGACGAGATTTTGGAAGCCGTGGTGGCCCACATCCCGCCACCGAAAGGCAATCCGGAGGCGCCGCTGCGCGCCATGATCATCGACAGCTGGTTCGACACCTACGTTGGTGTGGTCATGCTGGTGCGCGTCGTGGACGGTCGTTTGCTCAAAGGCGAGCGCTTCACCATGATGGCCACCCACGCCGTTTACAACGCCGACAACTTGGGTGTCTTCACGCCCACGATCCAACCCCGCGATTCCCTCAACGCCGGTGAGGTGGGCTACATCATCGCGGGCATCAAGGAATTGGCCGCGGCCAAGGTGGGCGACACCATCACCTTGGAAAAGAAGCTGCCCAACAACCTCGGTCCCGCCACCGAGGCCTTGCCCGGCTTTAAAGAAATCCAGCCCCAGGTCTTCGCCGGTTTGTACCCGTCAGAGGCCAGCGAATACGACCAACTGCGCGATGCCTTGGAGAAGCTACAGCTCAACGACGCGGCCTTGCGCTACGAGCCCGAGGTGTCCCAAGCCTTGGGTTTTGGTTTCCGCTGCGGCTTCTTGGGCCTGTTGCACATGGAAATTGTGCAAGAGCGTTTGGAGCGCGAATTCGACCAAGACCTGATCACCACCGCGCCCAGCGTGGTCTACGAGGTCAAGCGCGCCGATGGCGAGGTGGTCAAGGTCGAGAACCCGTCCAAGATGCCCGAGGTCGGGCGCATCGAAGAGATCCGCGAACCCATCGTGACCGTGCACCTGTACATGCCTCAGGAGTACGTGGGCGCGGTCATGACGCTGGCCAACCAAAAGCGCGGCGTGCAAATGAACATGGCCTACCACGGCAAGCAGGTCATGTTGACCTACGAGATGCCGCTGGGCGAGATCGTGTTGGACTTCTTCGACAAGCTCAAGAGCGTGAGCCGCGGCTACGCGTCCATGGACTACGAGTTCAAAGAGTACCGCGCCTCCGACGTGGTCAAGGTCGACATCTTGCTCAACGGCGAGAAGGTCGACGCCCTGTCCATCATCGTGCACCGCAGTCAGTCGCAGTACCGCGGCCGCGCCGTCACCGCCAAGATGCGTGAGATCATCAGCCGCCAGCAATTCGACGTGGCGATTCAGGCGGCCATTGGCGGCAACATCATCGCTCGCGAAACCATCAAGGCGCTGCGCAAAAACGTGCTGGCAAAATGCTACGGCGGCGACATCAGCCGCAAACGCAAACTCCTTGAGAAACAAAAAGCAGGCAAGAAACGCATGAAACAAATCGGTTCGGTCGAAGTGCCTCAAGAGGCCTTCTTGGCGATTTTGCAGGTGGAAGATTGATGAACGCCGCCATGTCTTCGCTCACCGCTGTGGTGTTGGCCGCTTTTGCGTCCTACACCGGTGCTTGGTACTTGGGCCTGTTTGAGGGCAACTTTGCGCTGCTGCTTTTGCTGGCCGTGGTCGTCACCGGTGTGTACTGGGTGCTGGAGAAACTGTATTTCCTGCCCGAGCGCCGCCGTGCCGCCGACCGTGCCGCCGCAGCTCAAACCCAGCGCTTGGCTGAGTTGGCCCGCCAAGGCATCACCCAAGTCGACACCGACACCAGCGC
>JBFZCK010000147.1:0-6630 GCA_041307965.1 Burkholderiales bacterium
GAGCAAAACTACCGCTCCACCAGCGCCATCTTGCGCGCGGCCAACAACGTCATTGGTCCCAACCCCAAGCTCTTCCCCAAAACCCTGTGGAGCGACTTGGGCGAAGGCGAGCCGGTGCGGGTGGTGGACGCCGACAACGAAGACCACGAAGCCGAACGCGCCGTGGCCCGCATCCAAAGCCTGCGCGCCAGCAGCGTGCACAAAGAGTGGCGCGACTTCGCCATCCTCTACCGCGCCAACCACATGGCCCGGGCGTTTGAGCAATCGCTGCGCCGAGCGCAAATTCCCTACAAAGTCTCCGGCGGCCAAAGCTTTTTTGACCGCGCCGAGATCCGCGACCTGTGCGCCTGGTTGCGTTTGCTGGTCAACAACAACGACGACCCGGCGTTCGTGCGCGCCGCCACCACACCCAAGCGCGGCATCGGCCACCAAACCCTGCAGCAGCTGGGCAACTTCGCCACCCAATACAAGATCAGCCTGTTCGAGGCCCTGTTCTCGAACTCACTCGCCAGCGCCTTGCCCGCTCGCGCCGTGGCCACGCTGCACGAGTTTGGCCGCTCGGTCAACGACTTGGAGTACCGCGCCCGCCACACCGAAGGCGCCGAAGCCGCGCGGGCGTTTTTGACCGAGTGGCTCAAAGACATCGCTTACGAGCAGCACCTCATCGATAGCGAAGACAACGAAAAAGTGGCCGCGGCGCGTTGGTCCAATGTGGTGGACTTTTGCGACTGGATGGCCGGGCGCTGTGGCGGCGAGATCACCGACGAAGCCGGCGTTCAAACCCAAAGCGAGCGCAAAACCTTGCTGGAGGTGGTGCAAACCATCGCCTTGCTCTCAACGTTGAGCGAGCGCGAACAAGACCAAAACGTCGTCACCCTGTCCACGCTGCACGCCTCCAAAGGTTTGGAGTGGCCGCACGTCACGCTCGCGGGTGTGAACGAAGGCTTGTTGCCCTTCAAGCTCGACGACGATGCCGACGCCAGCAGCGAAGCCGCGCAAGAAAGCATCGCGCAGCGACTCCAAGAAGAGCGCCGCCTGATGTACGTGGGCATCACCCGGGCCCAGCGCACCTTGTCGGTGAGTTGGCTCAAACGGCGCAAAAAAGGCCGCGACTACATTGCTGGCCTGCCCAGCCGTTTCATCGCTGAGATGGCGCTGGACCAAAACACCATCAAAGAAGACCCGCGAGAGAAGCTGCGCGCCTTGCGGGCCGAATTTGCCCTGCGCGCGCAAGAGAAGTCCCTGCCCGACTGAGGCCGCGCTGGCCTGTCTGACGCTTCAACGGTGACGGATATGGCGGGCGGATGCCCGCGCCGACGACCACCAGCCACCCGTTCGCCAACGTCGCCAGACCAACAAGCCACGCACGAACTCGTCGGCGATATAAGCCAACCAGATCCCGGTGATGCCCCACCACAGGCTCAACACGTGCGAGCCCACGGCCAAACACAGCACAAAGGACAAGACGCTGACCATGGCGGGGTAATGCACATCGCCCGACGCCCGCAAAGCGCCGTTGATGATCATGTTGAAGGCCCGACTCAATTCCAACGCCACCGACACGAACAACAGGTGTTGCACCATCTCGATGATGGCGGGGTCTTGGGTGAACAAGCGCATGGTCCACGGTGCGGTGCTCGCCGCGATCAGCACCAACAGGCCCGAAGCCAACAAACCACTGCGAACGCTCTTGAGCACCAAGGCATTGGCCTCGCGAAGGCGGCCTGCCCCCACCAAACGGCCCACCATGATCTCCACCGCCCAGCCGATCGACATGCTCACGATCATCACCAGCTTGAGGGTTTGCAAGGTGTAGGCGTGCGTGGCCAGCGCCAGCACACCGAGCTTGGCTGTGGCCGCGATCGAGACCATGAAAGCCAAGCGGTAACCGAACTCGACGAACGCCCCAGGTATGCCCACCCGCAAGACGGGCAACAGACTGGCCCATGGGGCAATGAACCCATGTGCGGCTTGTGGCCGCAACCCCAGTCTCATGCGCCAAAACCGCACGTGCAGGAACAAAGCCAAGGCCCGGCTCAGCCCGTAGGCCACGGCGTAGCCCTCCAAACCCAGCCCGGGTGTGTCGCCCACCCCCTTCATCAAAAACCACGCCAACAACAGGTGCGTGGCGTGCATGGTCAACATGATGCGCAAGGATTCTTTGGCGAACAGGTGAGCGCGCAAGACCGCCGACATGCTCAGGTTGTGCGCCTCGATCAGCATCGCTGGGGCCATCCACACCATGAGCGTGCCGGCCAAGGGCAAGACCTCGGCGGGCGCGTTGAGCAGCCGCAGCAAAGCGTCGTGCCCCAGCAGCAACAGCAAGCTCACGCTCAGGCCGACCCAAGTGCTGGCGCTGAGCACCGCAAAGGCGGGCTTTTGCACCTCGTGTTGTCGCCCGCCCCCCAAGGTTTGTCCGACCACCACACCCACGCCAATGGCCAAGACACGAAAGAGAACCGACAAGCTCTCCAAAACAATTTGCGTCAGCCCAAAGCTGCCCGCTGCGGCGTCCGAAATGCTGGCGGCCATGGACAGGCCCGCCACCGCCACCACAATGCCCAACAAGAACTCACCCACGATGGGCACCGCCACCGCGTTGAGGCTGTTGCGGCGTGCTGCGGTGTCCATGCCGATCAGATCACCGTGGCCACGCTGTCAAACGGCAGGCGTGGCCCGCGCGGGTAAACGCCTTTGGGATCGGCCTTGCCCAAATTCAGCAAGAAGTTCGTGCGGCATGGCCCATCGGGGAAAAATTCAGCGTCCACTTTGGCCGCGTCAAACCCCGACATCACGCCCACATCCAAGCCCAGCGCACGGGCGCCCAAGATGAAATAAGCACCTTGCAAAGCGCTGTTGCGCTTAGCCGTTTCCTCGGTCAGTGCGGGGTTGTCATCGAACAGCGGCTTGGCGTTGTAGGCCGGGAACTGCTCGGGCAAATGGCGCTGGAACTGCAGGTCGTGCGCCACGATCACCGTCACCGGCGCGCTTTGCACCTGCGGCACATTGCTGGGCATGAGCGCGGGCAACAAACGGGCCTTGGCCGCCGCACTGGTCACGAACACAAAGCGTGCGGGCTGCGCATTGAATGCCGTTGGGCCCCACTTGACCAAGTCATAAAGTGCTTGCAGGGTGTGCCGTTCGATCGGCTCGGGTGTGAAAGCGTGCGCGGTGTGCGCTTGACGAAACAACCGATTCAATGCGTCGTCGTTCAGGGCGTTCCAAGGGTTCATGGTGTCTTTCGTTAGCGTCATTGGCTCAAGCGCGAGGTGTAGCGGCACACCGCCGGATCGAACCACGTTTGTGAATACTCGGACAAGGTGTTGTTCGTGGTCCAAGACAGGCGCTCGATAAATCCCGCGCTGGCGCCCGCCGGCATCGCCAAGGGCGCACAGGCCCAATCGGGCGCGGGGGCGGCCGAGAGCCGGTCTTCCACGCGCGCGATCCAGACACCAAAGCGCTCTTGGTAGAACAGGTACATGGAGTCACCCAAGTCGCCCGCCGTCAATTGGGTCAGTCCCGCGCCCTCGAACCAAATCTCTTCCAAGGCCACAGGCACTTGGCTCAAAAAGCGCAGCCGCCGAACGCGCCACACCTGCGCGCTGTCGCCCGAGCCCAAAGCGGGCACATGTCGCGGCCGGGGCATGCGCTTGACATCGACGATGTGTGCGGTGGGCAATCCGGGGCCCGTGGCCAGTTCCAGTCGAAACAACTCGTAAATGTGCTGCTTGCCGGCCACCTGTTTGACGTAGGTACCCGAGCCTTGGATGCGCTCGAGCACCCCCTGCTCTGACAACAAGGCCAAGGACTTGCGCAAAGTCCCCACCGCAACCTCCAGCGATTGGGCCAGTTCGGCTTCGGTGGGCAAACGCTCGCCTTGTCGCCAATGGCCGGCCTTGATTTGACGCGCCAAGAGCTCGGCAATTTGCAGGTACACCGGCAGGGGTTTGGCGGGGGTGGACTGTGTCATGCGCCTGAGTATGGCAAAAGGCCATCGACTTGGTGAAAACCCTCGCTGAGAAGGGCCTCAATTCATATACCATTCATGCACTTTAGCAGAAAGGTCTTGTATGAGCATCGTCCCCGTCAAAGGCGCCGACATTGAAGGCGCAGAAGTGGCTTGGTTTGCCCCCCTGTGTTCCGACGACTTCCAACACCTGGGTGTACCCGATGGCGACTTGCGCAGCAGCTGGGCCAACACCAGCCGGATCGCTCAGCGCGCCGACGAACTGGGCTTTCGCAACATCCTGTGCCCCTCCTCCTACCAAGTGGGTCAAGACACGCTGAGCTTTGTGGCCGCGATGGCCCCCAAGATCAAACAAATGAACATGCTCGGCGCGATCCGCTGTGGCGAGATGCAACCCGCCATGCTGGCGCGCACGGTGGCCACGCTGGACCACATGCTCGAGGGGCGTTTGACGCTCAACGTGATTTCGTCGGATTTCCCCGGTCAACAAGAAGACAGCGCCTACCGCTACCGCCGCAGCTGGGAGGTGGTGGAGATTTTGAAGCAGGCGTGGACCCAAGACGAAATCAACTACGAAGGCCAGATCTACAACATCAAAGGCCTGTCCACCGACCCGGTGCGTCCTTACCAAACCGGCGGCCCGCTGCTGTATTTTGGTGGCTACAGCCCCGACGCGCTGGCCCTGTGCGGCGCGCACTGCGACACCTACCTGATGTGGCCCGAGCCCAAAGAGGTGCTGGCCCAGCGCATGCGCGATGTGCACGCCCAAGCCGAAAAACACGGCCGCTTGCTGGACTACGGTCTGCGCGTGCACATGATCGTGCGCGACACCGAAGCCGAAGCGCGCGAATACGCCCGCGAACTGGTGTCCCAACTCGACGACGAGAAAGGCCGTGAAATTCGCAAGCGCGCCTTGGACGCGACCAGCTTGGGCGTATCGCTGCAAAGCGCCAACCGCGACATCGCCGATGACGAGGGCTACATCGAACCCCACCTGTGGACCGGCGTGGGCCGTGCGCGCAGCGGCTGTGGCGCAGCACTCGTGGGCAGCGTGGACCAGGTGCTCAGCGCCATCCACGACTACCAAAAAATGGGTATTCGTGCCTTCATCTTCTCGGGTTACCCACACCTGCAAGAATGCGAGCTCTTCGGCACCAAGGTGCTGCCCCACCTCAAAACGGCCTCGCTGGCCCAAGCCTACGGGCGCGTGCCCAGCCAGACACCCGCCACCCCTCTGGGTGTGGGCGTTCGCCGCTGATCCTTTTGACCCAACCGAAACCCATCCATGAACCGCATCACCCTGCCCAACGGACGACAACTCAGCCAGATGGCCTACGGCGTTTGGCGCCTGTCCGAAGCCACCGACACCAGCGTCAACGCCAACCTGGCGCGCATCGACGCTTGCCTGGCCCAAGGCATCACCACGTTTGACCACGCCGACATCTACGGCGACTACCGCTGCGAAGCGCTGTTTGGCGAGGCCATCAAGGCCCGCCCCGCTTTGCGCCAACAAATCGAAATCGTCACCAAAACCGACATCATGCTGTTGTCGCAGCAGTGGCCGACCACCCGCGTCAAGCATTACGACACCACGCCCGCGCACGTCACGGCCAGCGTGGACCGCTCTTTGCAGCGCATCGGCGTGGACGTGATCGACCTGATGTTGATTCACCGCCCCGACCCGCTGTGCGACGCCACCGCGCTGGGCGCCTGCTTGGACAGGCTGATCGACAGCGGCAAGGTGCGTGGCGTGGGCGTGTCCAACTTCATGCCTTGGGACGCCGACTTGCTGCAGTCGCGCATGAAACACCAGCTGCAAACCAACCAAATTGAGCTGAGCTTGCTGCACACCGCGCCCTTCATCAACGGACAAATTGCCCACGCACAACAACACCGCATGCCGGTGATGGCGTGGTCACCCTTGGGTGGCGGCCGTTTGCACAGCCAAGCCACACAAGGCGGCACCGCCGCTGCGCGCTTGGCCCCCAAGCTGGCCGAGCTGGCCCGCGCCAGCGGCACCGACACCACCGCCGTGGCCATGGCTTGGCTCATGCACCACCCCGTGGGTGTGATGCCGGTGATGGGCAGCAACCAACTCGATCGCATCGGCGCGTTCTCTCAAGCATTGAAGGTCCCCATGGACCGCCAAACTTGGTACGAACTCTACGAATTGGCCAATGGCCACGAAGTGCCTTAAACGGCCGTGTGACATTGCCCCTCAGCCCAACGAAAGTTCCCATGCGCCACATGCCCGATGCCATGCCCATTGCCCAACCCGCACCTGAGGTGGCGATGAGCGACCCTGCCGAGTACCGCAAAGCCCTGTCGTGTTTTGCCACCGGTGTGACCGTGGTCACCACCCGTTGGCAAGACAGCGATTGGGGCATGACCTGCAACTCCTTCGCCTCGGTGTCCTTGGAGCCGCGTTTGGTCTTGTGGAGCATCCGCAAAGCCGCCAGCAGCTTGGATGCCTTCACCCAATCCGGCGGTTTCTCGGTCAGCGTCTTGTCGCAGCCCCAGCAGCCCTTGGCCCGCCAGTTCGCCACCGGCGACATGGCCGCGCGGTTTGCGGGTGTTGACGTGGTGCGCCAAAGCAGCGAGCGGCTGCGCTTAACGCAATCTTTGGCTTGGTTCGATTGCAGCTTGCACCAACTGGTGGATGC
>JBFZCK010000148.1:0-2954 GCA_041307965.1 Burkholderiales bacterium
TCCGGGTCTTTCTCGTTGATTTCGATGTCGAACACATCGATGTCGGAGAACTTCTTGAACAGAACGCCCTTGCCTTCCATCACCGGTTTGGAGGCCAGTGGGCCGATGTCGCCCAAGCCCAAGACGGCCGTGCCGTTGGTGATGACACCGACCAAATTGCCGCGGCTGGTGTACTTAAAAGCGTTGGCCGGGTCGGCCACGATTTCTTCACAGGGGGCAGCGACACCGGGCGAGTAAGCCAAGGCCAGGTCGCGCTGGTTGATGAGCTGTTTGGTGGGCGCGATCGCCACTTTGCCAGGGCGGGGAAACTCGTGGTATTCGAGAGCCGCACGGCGCAACTCAGCGCGTTTTTCGTCTTGGGTGGGGTTGGACATGCTGCGGTCTCCTGGCGTGAAAGGGGCTTGTGACGGCACAAGGCGTGGGGCATTCTACGGCGACAGGGGCCATGCCACTGTCACCTTGGGGGTGTTTGCGCTTGTGACCGCTGAAGGGGTAATGGGTGGGTGGCTCAGTCGCGCATGAGTGCTTCGATGGCGTCGGCGTCCACCGGCACGCCGCGCGAGATCAGTTCACAACCTTGTGGCGTGACCACGGCGTCGTCTTCGATTCGGATGCCGATGTTCCAAAACGCTTCGGGCACGTTTTCGGCCGGACGCACGTAGATGCCCGGCTCGATGGTCAGCACCATGCCCGCTTGCAAGCTGCGGCTGACGCGCTCACCGCTGGCGTTGACCTCGGTGTAGGCCCCACAGTCGTGCACGTCCATGCCCAGCCAGTGGCCGGTGCGGTGCATGTAGAACGGGGTGTAACGGCGGTGTTCGATGACGTCGTCCACGGTGCCGGCGGTGTTGCGGTCGAGCAGGCCCACGTCGAGCATGCCCTGGGCCAACACGGCCACCGCTGCGTTGTGCGGGTCAACAAAACGGGCGCCAACCCGCGTGGCGTTCACGGCCGCTTCTTGAGCCGCCAAGACGATGTCGTAGAGCGTGCGCTGCGGACCGGTGAAACGGCCATTGGCGGGAAAGGTGCGGGTGATGTCGCTGGCGTAGCCGTCGAGCTCACAGCCGGCGTCGATCAGCACCAAGTCGCCATCGCGGATGGGGGCGGCGTCGGCGCGGTAGTGCAACACGCAGGCATTGGCGCCACCGGCCACGATGGAGCCGTAGGCCGGGTATTGGGAACCCGCTTCGCGAAAGCCGTGCAGCAACTCGGCGTCCAAATGAAACTCGCGCAAGTCTTGCCCTGCACGCAAACGGCGCGCGCTGGTTTGCATGGCGCGGATGTGGGCCGCCGCGCTGATGTCGCAGGCGCGGCGCATGGTGTTGAGCTCATGCGCATCTTTGACCAAGCGCATCTCGTCGAGGGGACCACAAGCGTCCATCAACTCAGTGGGGCAAGCCACGCCTTGGCGCACCTTGGCGCGCACGTTGTTGAGCCAACGCTCCACGTGGGTTTCCAAGCCGCTGTGGGTGGCAAACGGGTACCAAAGCCGGTTGCGGTTTTCCAGCCAAACCGGCATGAGCCGGTCGAGTTCGTCCACCGAGTGCGCTTCGTCCACGCCCAGCGCTTGGGGTGCGGCGTCTGGACCCAAACGGATGCCGTCCCAGATTTCGCGTTCCAAATCTTTGGGCTGGCACAACAAGGTGCTGCGACCTTCGGCCGTGATCACCAACCACGCGTTGGGTTCGGTGAAGCCGGTCAAATAAAAGAAGTAACTGTCGTGCCGGTACAGGTAGTCGCTGTCGCGGTTGCGCATGCGAGCCGGCGCGGTGGGGATGATGGCCACGCCGCCCGCGCCCAGTTGGGCGGCTAAGCGGGCGCGACGTTCGGCGTACACAGCAGGTGTGGTCATGGTGGGGTTTCGGTGTGGTTGAGGGCGGCCAAGCGTTCGGGGGTGCCCACGTCGGTCCAAGCGCCGGTGTAGAGGCTGCCACTGACCCGGCCGGCTTGGGCGGCCTGACGCAGCAATGGGGCCAAGGGCAGTGCGGTGCCTTGTGGGTTGCCCGCGATGGTGTCGGTCCAAGGGGCATCAAACAGTTCGCGGCGGTACAAGCCCACCGTGCTGAAGGTGTAGCGCGGGCCATCGGCGTCGTTGAGTACATGGCCAAAGCCAGGCTCGTCGGACAAGGCTTGCCAAGCGAAGTCGCCCTTGGGGTTGTGTCCCGGGTTGGGCACCAGCCACAGATGGGCCAAGCGCTCGCTGGCGATGAATCGTTGCACCACGGCTGGGTCGAACACAAAGTCCGGCATGTAGACATCGGCGGCGGTCACCCAAAACACGGGGCTCAAGCGGGGCAGCGCACGCACGATGCCGCCGGCGGTTTCCAAGGCGTAGCCAAAATCGCGGCCCTCATGGGACAAGCGCAGGTGAACCTCGGGGTGGGACTGGGCCCATGCCAAACAGTGGGCTTCGATCTGTTCACTCAACCACTCGGTGTTGACCACGATGTCGCGCACACCCGCTGCCAGTAAGCCCTTCAATGGCCCGTCGATCAGGGACTGGCCATGCACGGTCAGCAACGGTTTGGGTGTGTGGTCGGTCAGGGGGCGCATGCGCATGCCCCGGCCAGCGGCCAGCACCATGGCGCTGACATAAGAACTCGAAGAGGGCGTGTGCATCCCTGCATTATTCATGACTTCGATAAAATCCGGGCTTGCCGCATGTGCGGCAGACCACCCACCGAGCCCATACCATGTCCCTCGCCACCCCCACCCCCTCCCAAAACATGGCCAACGCCATCCGCGCTTTGGCCATGGACGCTGTCCAGCAAGCCAATTCGGGCCACCCCGGCGCGCCCATGGGCATGGCCGACATGGCGGTGGCGTTGTGGAGCCGCCACCTGCAGCACAACCCCACCAACCCGCATTGGGCCAACCGCGACCGTTTTGTGCTCTCCAACGGCCACGGCTCCATGCTGATTTACGCCTTGCTGCACCTCACGGGCTACGACCTG
>JBFZCK010000149.1:0-2856 GCA_041307965.1 Burkholderiales bacterium
GGCTTCTGGGCCTTCAGGGTGGTCAAGATGGCGTTGAAGTCGGTGGCTTTGTCGTTGGTGAATTCACGACCCACGACTTCAGCACCAGCGGCTTTGGCGCCTTTTTCGAATTCGTCAGCCACGCCTTGACCGTAAGCGGTGCGGTCGTCAATGACGGCCACTTTTTTCGCCTTCAGGGTCTCCACAGCGTACTTGCCCAAGGTGCCACCGAGGTGCACGTCATCGGCCACCATGCGGAACACGCCAGCGTAACCCTGACGGGTGTACTTGGGGTTGGTCGCGGAAGGCGAGATTTGGGGGATGCCTGCGTCGTTGTAGATCTGCGAAGCGGGGATGGTGGTGCCGGAGTTCAAGTGACCGATCACGCCGTTGACTTTGGCATCAACCAACTTGGTGGCGGCAGCCGTGCCCTGCTTGGGATCGGCAGCATCGTCTTCGGCCAACAATTCGAATTTGACGGGCTTGCCGTCGATCATCAATTTGGCGGCATTGAGTTCTTCAATGGCCATCTTGGCGCCGTTTTCGTTGTCTTTACCCAAGTGGGCAATGCCACCGCTGGTTGGGCCGACGTGACCGATCTTGATCACTTGCTCGGTGCTGGCGGCTTCTTCTTTTTTGCCACAAGCAGCCAAAGCCACGGCAGCGGCGATGACGGCCAATTTGATGTTCAGGTTCATGAGAATCCTCTATGGAATGGTGAGTTGATACGCGGAGTCGTCTCTGTTTGCTCCACAAACCGAAAGATAACCGAAATCTTCAAGGTTTTCCGTCTCCCAAGCCTCATATGCACTGGATTTTCTGCGAGCCAACCACAATCACCGTGCAAACCCTTGGTACTTTAGGGTTCACCCCAGCTTGTCAGGCACAACGCCATCATTTAGGTACTGCTTCCAACGGATACGCCCCGCCGACACAGACTCAGGTGACTGCGCCACGATCTCGATCACGCGGGCATAAGCCGCGTGCTCAGCGGGCCAGTTGGGGCTCGTGTTGACCAAAACATCCTTGTCCGTCGAGCGCCCAATCACCGCCGCACTGGACGACAACAACACCGCCGATGCAGCCACCGTGGCTGGCTCAGCCTCGGTGCTGGCGTGAGCCACAAAATCCACGGCAGAGGCCTGCCACAAGGCTTGCGAGAACGCTACCGGGTCCTCACAAACGACCACCAAACGCGCGCCTTGTCGACTGGCTTTGCGCACCAAACGCACCGCGTAGTCTTGGGGGTCTGCCACGTTGGTGTGAAACTCCACTTGTGCCATGTTGCGGTGACTCAACCCAGCTTGGCCTGGCCGCTGGCGACATCCAACAGGTATTGGTGCAGGAGCGGCACGGGTCGGCCCGTGGAACCTTTGGCCGCGCCGCTGCGCCAAGCGGTGCCAGCAATGTCCAGGTGTGCCCAACGCATGTCGGCGGTGAATTTTTGCAAGAACTTCGCTGCGGTGATGGAGCCTGCGGCGCGCCCAGCGATGTTGCCCATGTCGGCGAAGTTGGACTTCAGGCCTTCGGCATAAGCGTCGTCCAAGGGCATGCGCCAGCACAGGTCGTGCGAACGTTCACCCGCTTGGCTCAGGGCCTGCGCCAAAGCGTCATCACCGGAGAACAAACCGCTGCGCACCGCGCCCAAAGCGATCACACAGGCGCCGGTCAAGGTGGCCACGTCGATCACGCTGTGGGGCTTGAATCGCTTGGCGTAGGTCAAGGCATCACACAAAATCAGGCGGCCTTCGGCGTCGGTGTTGAGCACCTCAATCGTTTGTCCGCTCATGCTGGTGACCACATCGCCTGGTTTGACGGCCTGGCCATCGGGCATGTTTTCGCAGCTGGGGATCAAACCCACCACGTTGAGCTTGGGCCGCGAATGCGCCAAGGCTTCGAACACCCCCAATACGCTGGCCGCGCCCCCCATGTCGAACTTCATCTCATCCATCTCGCCCGCGGGTTTGATGGAGATGCCCCCGGTGTCAAAAGTGATGCCTTTGCCCACCAGCACCACCGGAGCTTGTGTGCGGGCCGCGCCGTTGTAACGCAGAACGATGAAACGCAGGGGTTCCGCCGAGCCTTGTGCCACGGCCATGAACGCGCCCATGCCCAATTTGGCCACTTCTTTGGGGCCCAAGACTTCGGTGGAAAACCCAGTGGGTCGACCCAGCGCCTTGGCGGCTTCGGCCAAACGGCTGGGGGTGGCGTGGTTGCCGGGGCGGTTGGCCCATTCTTTGGCCAACTCCACACCCCGCGCCGTGGCCAGGGCTTGCTCAAAAGCCAACTTAGCTGCGGGCGCTTGGCTCAGCCCCAAGGTGACCTTGTGGAGTTCACGGGCCTTGGCCGAGGGCTTGGTTTCGGTGTAACTGTATGTGGCATCGCTCAAAGCCAGCATGAGCGGCTGCAATGCCGCGACCTCTGACTTGCCCAGCTGGCTCAACAGCACGCCCACATGCTGGACGCCCGGCTGTTTGATGACCGCCATGGCACTGGTCACCGCCTGGCGCAGCGCAGCGGCAGATCCATCGCTCACGAATGCAAACACCACCCGCGGGGCCTTCACACCCGCCAACCGATAGGTCGACAAGGTCTTTGATCCAGCAGACAAGTCCCCAGCCGCCAAAGCTTGACGGGCCATTTGGCTCAACGGGTCTTTGGCCGAAGCCGGCACTCGGGCTTTTTCAGGCACCAAGACCAGCAAAGCGTCGACAGGGAGGGTGGCGGCTTGCGCCCAATCGAGGGTTTTGGTTTGAAAGTTCATAATCGTGTTTTACCGTTGATTCACGATGTTATTCCATTCCTCCATTCGCAAAGAGCTGGCCCGCAGTTTTGGGGCCACCTTGGTGGTCCTGTTCACGATTGTGCTGACCATGC
>JBFZCK010000150.1:0-3666 GCA_041307965.1 Burkholderiales bacterium
ACCATTTTCTTCGGCATGGATCAACACCGCGAAGAGTTGGTGGGCAGCGACGTCAAAGGCAAGAACCCCTTGAAGGATGTTCGCGTCAGAAAAGCCTTGTACCAAGCGATTGACGCCAACACCATCAGCCGTGTGACCATGCGTGGTTTGGGCCAAACCACCGGTGCCTTGGTGGCGCCTCAGGTGGCCGGCTGGACCGAAGCGGTGCACAAGCGTTTTGCGTTTGATTCCGCCGCGGCTCAAAAGCTGTTGGCCGAAGCCGGTTACCCCAACGGGTTTGAGGTGGACTTTGCTTGCCCCAACAACCGTTACATCAACGACGAGCAAATCTGCCAAGCCGTCACGGCCATGTGGGCACGCATTGGTGTGAAAGCCAAGCTGCGCACCATGCCTTTGGTGACCTACTTCCCCATGATCCAGCGCAACGAAGCCAGCATCTACATGTTGGGCTGGGGTGTGCCCACGTTCGACGGTTTGTACTCGCTGCAGTCGCTCGTTCGCACCCCAGGCACTGGCGGTGACGGCAACTACAACGTCGGCCGTTACAGCAACCCCAAGATGGACGCTTTGGTGGACCAGATCAAGGTCGAGTTGGACCCCAAAAAGCGCACCGCGCTGATGACCGAAGCCTTGCTGTTGCAAAACAACGATGTTGCGCACATCCCATTGCACAACCAGGTCATCCCTTGGGCGATGAAGAAGAACATCGAGGTGGTGCACCGTCCCGATAATCGCTTGGATTGGCGTTTGATCAAGGTCAACTGATCCCGGTTTGAGTGAAATAGGGCATCGAACGCTTGGCGTTCGGTGCCCACTTTATTGATGGGTTCTTATGCTGGCATTTGTCTTGCGCAGGCTCTGGCAGGCCTTGTTGGTCATGGCCACGGTGGCCTTGGCCTCCTTTGTTTTGTTTCAATACGTTGGTGACCCTGTGGTGTTTTTGCTGGGACAAGACGCCACCCCAGAGCAGGTTCAGCAAATGCGTGCGGACCTGGGACTCGACCAGCCGTTTTTCGTGCAATTCGGACACTTTTTGTTCAACGCTGCGCAAGGGGAGTTCGGCATCAGCCTGCGTCAAGCCACGCCGGTGTCGCAGCTCATCGCGGAGCGTTTCCCCGCCACGTTGGAGTTGGCTTTGGTGGCGGCCTTCATGGCGCTGTTGATCGGCATCCCCATGGGCGTTTACGCCGCGCTGCGCCGTGGCACGTTCATGAGCCAGTTGTTCATGACGGTGTCTTTGCTGGGCGTGTCCTTGCCCACGTTCCTGATCGGCATTTTGCTCATCTTGGTGTTCGCCGTGCTGCTGGGTTGGTTCCCCAGTTTTGGCCGCGGTGAGGTGGTTCAGTGGGGCACTTGGAGCACCAGTTTGCTCACGCTCAACGGCTGGCACCACATCACCTTGCCTGCAGTGACCTTGGCCATTTTTCAGCTCACGCTCATCATGCGTTTGGTGCGCTCTGAAATGTTGGAGGTGCTGCGCACCGACTACATCAAGTTCGCAAGGGCCCGAGGCCTGACCAACCGCGCCGTGCATTTTGGCCACGCGCTCAAAAACACCTTGGTGCCCGTGATGACCATCACCGGTTTGCAGCTCGGCGGCCTGATCGCGTTTGCCATCATCACCGAAACGGTGTTCCAGTGGCCCGGCATGGGCTTGCTGTTCATCCAAGCCGTGACCTTTGCAGACATTCCGGTGATGGCCGCTTACTTGTGTGTGATTGCCTTGATTTTTGTGGTGATCAATTTGGTGGTGGATCTGCTGTATTTCGTGGTGGACCCACGGCTGCGAATCAACACCTCGGGCGGACATTGAGGACAACACAGATGAATAAAATGGGTTTTGCTTGGTGGGACAGCGATGTTGCCTACAGCTTTCGTCAATCGCCGGCGGCCATATTGGCTGCGCTGTTGGCCTTGGTGTTTGTGATTGCCGCGCTGTTTGCGCCTTGGGTGGCGCCTCACAACCCCTTTGACTTGGCCACTTTGGAGTTGGCCAATGCCCGGCTGCCGCCCGCCTGGTTGCCCGATGGGCAAATGGCCTTTTTGCTCGGCACCGACGATCAGGGCCGCGATATCTTGTCCGCCTTGATCTATGGCGCGCGCATTTCCCTAGCGGTCGGTTTGGCTTCGGTCATTTTGTCGGTCATCGTGGGCGTGACCCTGGGGCTCTTGGCTGGCTTCTGGGGCGGCTGGTTGGATGCCTTCTTGATGCGCTTGTGCGATGTGATGCTGTCTTTTCCCGCGATCTTGGTGGCTTTGTTGATCGCAGGCGTGGGGCGTGCCTTGTTCCCCAACGCGCACGAGAGCTTGGCCTTTGGCGTGCTCATCGTGTCCATTTCCCTGACGGGTTGGGTGCAGTACGCCCGCACCGTGCGCGGGTCGACCTTGGTGGAGCGTCAAAAAGAATACGTGCAAGCGGCGCGGGTGATTGGCGTGTCGCCGCTGCGCATCATGCGCAAACACGTCTTGCCCAACGTGCTCGGCCCGGTGTTGGTGTTGGCCACGATCCACGTGGCCACGGCCATCATCACCGAAGCCACCTTGTCCTTTTTGGGCGTGGGTGCACCCCCCACATCGCCGTCTTTGGGCACGCTGATCCGCATCGGCAACGACTACTTGTTTTCAGGCGAGTGGTGGATCACCGTGTTCCCCGGCGTGGTCCTGATCCTGATTGCTCTGAGCGTGAACCTGCTGGGCGATTGGATGCGCGACGCCTTGAACCCCCGATTGAATTGAGGAGCCCCTCTTGAGTCTCTTGTCTGTGCAGAACTTGGTGGTCGAATTCCCCGGTCGACGCGGCACCTTGCGCGCGCTCGATGGCGTGAGCTTTGACATCGCCCCTGGCGAAATTTTGGGCATCGTGGGCGAGTCCGGCGCGGGCAAGTCCCTGACCGGCGCGTCCATCATCGGTTTGCTTGAGCCGCCAGGGCGCATCGCCAGCGGCGAAATCCGCCTCAACGGTCGGCGCATCGACAACCTGCCCAACGACGAGATGCGGCTCATCCGGGGTCGCCAGATCGGTGCGATTTTCCAAGATCCTTTGACCTCGCTCAACCCTTTGTATTCGATCGGCCAGCAGCTGATCGAAACCATCACCACGCACTTGCCGCTCACCCCTGCGCAAGCCCGTCAGCGCGCCATCGAGTTGCTCAAAGACACGGGCATTTCGGGTGCCGAGGAGCGCATCGACCATTTTCCGCATCAGTTCAGCGGCGGTATGCGCCAACGCGTGGTGATCGCCTTGGCCTTGGCGGCCGACCCACAACTGGTGGTGGCCGATGAGCCGACCACGGCCTTGGATGTCTCGATCCAAGCGCAAATCATCAGCTTGCTCAAACGCATCTGCAAAGAGCGGGGTGCCGCCGTCATGCTCATCACCCACGACATGGGCGTGATCGCCGAAACCTGCGATCGGGTGGCGGTGATGTACGCGGGGCGGGTGGCCGAAATCGGCCCGGTGCACGATGTCATCAACCAACCCTCGCACCCCTACACCAGCGGTTTGATGCATTGCATCCCCGACATGTCGCAGGAGCGCGAGACCTTGCACCAAATCGACGGCGCCATGCCCCGACTCAACGCGATCCCTTCTGGTTGTGCCTTCAACCCCCGTTGCCCGCACGCGGTCGAGCAATGCCGCCAATCGCGCCCCGAACTGATGGCCGC
>JBFZCK010000151.1:0-3188 GCA_041307965.1 Burkholderiales bacterium
GGTTTTCCCGGGTCTGAATTTACGTAATTTCCGCGATGGGCGGGGCTTTGGCTGCACCTAACATGTTGGTTCATATAACTTTGGAGTCGTCCATGAAGAAACTCGTTGCTTTGGCGTTGACATCGGTCCTCGCGACCTCTGCTTTGGCCTTCCCCGTCAAACCCATCACCTTGGTCGTGCCTTTTCCCCCAGGCCCCACCGACACCGTGACCCGTCAGTTGGCCGAAGCCATGCGCAAAACCATGCCTGGCTCCACCTTCGTGGTCGAGAACACATCTGGCGCTGGCGGCACCATCGGTGCCAACCGCGTGGCGCGTGCCGACGCTGATGGCCACACCTTGCTGGTCTGGCATATTGGCATGGCCTCCACCGCCAACCTGTACCGCAAATTGCCTTTCAAAGCCCTGGAAAGCTTTGAGTACCTGGGCATGATCAACGAAGTGCCGATGACCTTGATTGGCTCGCCCAAGTTGCCCGCCAACACCTACAAAGAGTTTGAAGCCTATGTTCGCGCCAATGGTGGCAAGCTGAACCTGGCCCACGCAGGTATCGGCGCCGCTTCGCACCTGTGCGGTTTGATGTGGCAATCGTCGATGGGCTTGAAAGAAAGCATGACCACCATCCCCTTCACCGGCACGGGCCCAGCCCTGAGCGCTCTGATCGGCGGTCAAGTGGATTTGATGTGCGACCAGACGACCAATACCTCCGGTCAAATCGAAGCCAAGTCGGTCAAAGCCTTTGCGGTGACCACCAGCAAGCGCTTGTCCGACAACGCTTTGCTCAAAAACCTGCCTACCTTGCAAGAGTCTGGCCTGAAGGGTTTTGACTTGACCATTTGGCACGGCCTGTACGCCCCCAAAGGTACGCCCGCAGCAGTGACCAAGCAGCTCAACACCGCCTTGCAAGCCGCTTTGAAGGACCCCGAATTCATCGCCAAGCAGAAGGCCTTGGGTGCTGTGGTGGTGACCGACAAACGCGTCACGAGCGATGGTCACAAGGCTTTCGTGGCCGACCAAATCAAGAAATTGGGCCCCGTGATTGATGCCGCGGGCCAATTCGCCGACTGATCGTCAGCGAACCGCCGTGAAAAAACCACCCCTCGGGGTGGTTTTTTTTCGTCCGATGACTGATGGGTCAAACGCCCCAAACGATTTCGACCTCGGCACCTTCACAGCGGCGGATCATCTCGAGCAGCGGCACGCTGCGCTGGCGCAGCCCAATGGGCTCAAAACTGGGCACCGGCTGGCCTTGTGCCTTGGCATCGGCGATCTGTTGGGCTTGCTTGGCCTCTTCGGCTTGCACCAGTTGCAGCGTGGCGGCTTTGGCGCGTGGCATGTCCAGCGGCAGCAGCACCCCTGGGGCGTGAGCATCTTTGCCCCAAGCCTCCAAAAATGGCGTGGCGTGTTGAGCGAGCATCAGCACGTCGGCGGTTTCGCGGGATTGGAATCGGATCAATGACATGTGCTTCACCTTTAAAGCTGCATCTTGCGCCCATACCGCGCCAGCGTACAGCACAGGCAAAAAAAAACCTGCACCAGAGAACCGGTACAGGTTGATTTTTCAAAAGCCAGTTGTCTGGCTGTTTGGTTGCGCGGGCAAGATTTGAACTTGCGACCTTTGGGTTATGAGCCCAACGAGCTACCAGGCTGCTCCACCGCGCGTCAAGAGGGTTATTCTATCACGCTTTGGGCGCTTCAGCGGCGCTGTCTTCAGCGCGATCGACCAATTCGACCAAAGCCATGGGCGCGTTGTCACCAACACGGAAGCCCATTTTCAAAATGCGGGTGTAGCCGCCTGGACGGGCTTTGAAACGTGGGCCGAGTTCGTTGAACAACTTGACGACGACGTCGCGGTCGCGCAAGCGGTCAAATGCCAAACGGCGGTTGGCCACGGTGGCTTCTTTGGCCAAGGTGATCATGGGTTCCACCACACGGCGCAGCTCTTTGGCTTTGGGCACGGTGGTTTTGATGACTTCGTGCGTGAGCAAGGAGTTCATCATGTTGCGAAGCATCGCCAAGCGGTGTTCGCTGGTGCGGTTGAGTTTACGAAGTCCGTGTCCGTGACGCATTTGAGTTTCCTTTCAGTTGTTTTGCCTCCAGCCGTATCAGGTACTGGAGGGTTCGTCAGACCAAGGCCTGGATCAGTGTTTGTCCAAACCTGCTGGGGGCCAGTTTTCCAGCTTCATGCCCAAAGTCAGACCACGCGAAGCGAGGACTTCCTTGATTTCGTTGAGCGACTTGCGACCCAGGTTGGGGGTCTTGAGCAACTCGTTTTCGGTGCGCTGGATCAGGTCACCGATGTAGTAGATGTTCTCAGCCTTCAAGCAGTTGGCCGAACGCACGGTGAGCTCGAGCTCATCGACGGGGCGCAACAACAGAGGATCGAACGCTTGGCTGCTGCGAGGAGCGGCTTCGGCGAACAGGTCCACGCCTTCGAGCTGTGCGAACACGGCCAGCTGCTCAACCAAGATTTTGGAAGAAGCACGGACAGCGTCCTCTGGGCCGATGGCACCGTTGGTTTCGATGTCCAAGACCAGCTTGTCCAAGTCGGTGCGCTGCTCAACGCGGGCGCTCTCGACGGTGTAGCTCACGCGCTTGATGGGCGAGAACGAAGCGTCCAAGACGATGCGGCCGATCGAGCGGGTCTGGTCGTCGTGACGACGCAGGCTACCGGGCACATAACCACGGCCTTTTTCGACCTTGATTTGCATGTCCAACTTGGCGCCAGCGGCCAGGGTGGCGATGACGTGCTCGGGGTTGACGATCTCGACGTCGTGAGGCGTCTGGATGTCAGCGGCGGTGATGACGCCTTCGCCTTCTTTGCGCAGGCTCAAGGTCACTTCGTCGCGGTTTTCCAATTTGAAAACCACGCCTTTGAGGTTCAACAAGATGTTGACCACGTCTTCTTGAACACCGTCGATCGACGAGTATTCGTGCACGACACCGGCGATGGTGACTTCGGTGGGGGCGTGGCCGACCATCGAAGACAACAAAACGCGACGCAAAGCGTTGCCCAAGGTGTGACCGAAGCCACGCTCGAAGGGCTCCAAGATCACCTTGGCGCGGTTGGCCGACACTTGTTCGACGTTGATGGTTTTGGGTTTCAGCAGATTGTTCAGCATGCGACTTCCTTCAATACCCTCGGTTCGTTACACCGATAAGGCCGATGGACGCCCGGCAACCCGAAGG
>JBFZCK010000152.1:0-4048 GCA_041307965.1 Burkholderiales bacterium
GGTCCGCAATCCAGAGCGGTGTGGGCAGAGGTCACCGCCCCTGAGCGCTGTGTCCTGATCGACGGGCTACCCAACGCTCAAACCCACGCCTTGCGCACCCACACGCCTTTGCAGTTGCAACGCAACCCGGGCAAGTCGATGTCGAACGATTGTGCAACCTTGTTGACATCCCCCCCAGCGCACAGCACCTTGCACCAGCGCATGGACTTGTCGCAGTGGACCTACCACACGACCATCAAGCGCTTGGGTCGAACCCGAGACGACATCTTGATTTATTCGCGCAACCCCGAGGCCTCGCGCTGACGCACCCGCAGGGCCGGCAAAATCACGGAAAAGGCAGAGCCCTGCCCCACGACCGATTGCACATCAAAACCACCGCCGTGGCGCTGCACCACGTGCTTGACGATGGCCAGGCCCAAGCCGGTACCGCCCGTCTCGCGTGAGCGGCTGCGATCGACACGATAAAAGCGCTCGGTCAACCGTGGCAAGTGTTCAGCCGCGATGCCCGGACCACTATCGGTCACCAAGAAGGTGGCGCTGCCATCGGCATTGACACGCCAGCCGGCTTCAATGCGCCCGCCTGGCGGCGTGTAGCGCACCGCGTTGCTGAGCAAATTGGACATGGCGCTGAGCAACTCGCTTTTGGAGCCCGACACCCAAGCATCGGCATCGGCCATGGACTCGATGACGTGCACCGGTTGTGCGATGGCCTGCGACAAGCCTCGGGCTTCTTGCAACACATGGCGCAAAAGCTCTTGCATCGGCATCCAATCCCCCTGCCCCGGCGCTGGACTGCCCTCCAAGCGAGACAGGGTCAGCAAATCGCTGACCAAGGTTTGCATGCGTTGCGCTTGCTGGCTCATGAGGCCCAGGTAGCGCTGTCGGTCCGCGTCCTCCAAAGGCACGTTCTGCATGGTTTCAACAAAACCACTGAGCACCGTCAAGGGGGTGCGAATTTCGTGCGAGACGTTGGCCACAAAATCGCGACGCATCGCCTCAGCCAACTGCACCGCGGTCACATCGCGTGTGAGCATCAGTTTGCGCTTTTTGCCGTACGGGTGGATTTGCACCGAAATTTGTGTGGACTGTCCGGCACGGGACCCCGGACCTTCGATTTGAACTTCGCGTTCAAAGTCCTTGTGCTTGAGGTAATGGCTGAACTCTGGCTGACGAACCAAATTGCGCACGTATTGGCCCACGTCGCGCTGCGGGTCAAACCCCAATTGGTTGGCCGCGGTCAGGTTGGACCATTCGATGCGGCCGTGCGAATCGAGCAGCACCACACCGTTGGGCGAGGCTTGAATGGCAGACAAAAAATCTTCCAGTCGATCGTCGCTGCTTTGGGCTTTTTTCTCGAGTTTTTTGATGAGCTTGCGGTTGCGCTCCACCAGCTCGGCCCAGACACCCGATAAGGCTGGGGCCCGATGGCCCTCACCTTTGTTGAGCCAATCAAAAACACGGCGAGCGCGCAGGCTGTCCCACACCACCCAAACCAAGGCGCCCAACAAAGCACCGGTGAAGGTCCAAGCGGGAGAGTCAAAAGCCCAACCCCAAACGCTGCCCAAAGCCACGAGCAGCATCAACTCCAAGGCACGCTGGGTCATTGAGCGCTGCCGGGCAAACCTTGAATGGTCAGTCGGTAACCGGCGCCACGGACGGTTTCGACCATGGCAGCCGCCTCGCCCAAGGCTTCTCTCAAACGCTTGATGTGAACATCCACGGTCCGCTCCTCGATGTATACGTGGTCACCCCACACTTTGTCGAGTAGCGTACCACGGGCATGCACACGTTCGGCGTGCGTCATCAAGTAGTGCAAGAGCTTGAATTCGGTCGGCCCGAGCTTGCACTCCTGGCCGCGGAACAGCACCCGGTAGGTGGCGGCGTCCAGGTGCAGGTCGCCGATCTGAACCGACTCGCTCACGATTTGTGGCGCTCGGCGACGAAGCACCGCACGGATGCGCGCCAAGAGCTCTTGCGTGGAAAAAGGCTTGGTGATGTAGTCGTCCGCGCCAGCATCCAAACCTTGAATTTTGTCGGCCTCATCGCTGCGCGCCGTCAGCATCAGGATGGGCACACCTTTGGTGCGTTCATGCTGACGCCAACGCCGAGCCAAGACCGCACCACTGTCGCCCGGGAGCATCCAGTCGAGCAGGATCACATCGGGCAGCACATCGTCGAGTTCGCGCTGGGCCACCACACCGTCGGGCGCCAAGGTGGGCGCAAAGCCGTTGTGCCTCAGGTTGACGGCAATCAGTTCGGCAATCGCGGGTTCGTCCTCGACCACCAACACACGCGGGAGTTTTCTCATCGGGCCACCGACTCCACTTTGTCCATGGATGAGTGGCGCACGTCTTCACCCTTGACGATGAAGATGATCTGCTCGGCGATATTTTTGGAATGGTCTCCCACACGCTCGATCGACTTGGCCAAGAACAAGAGGTCCAAGCTGGGTGAGATCGTGCGGGCGTCTTCCATCATGTAGGTGATGAGCTTGCGCAAGAAACCGTTGTACTCGTTGTCGACCTCGTTGTCCTGCTTGATGATGGCCACGGCCATCTGGGTGTCCAAGCGAGCAAAGGCATCCAGCGTTTTGCGCAGCATCATGGTCGTCAGGTCCGCGGCCATGCGCAGCTCAGACGTGGGCAAGTTGCGCGGTGTGCCGTTTTGCAGAATCGACTTGACCATGCGGGCCATGCGCGCGACTTCGTCACCCGCGCGCTCGAGGTTTTGTGTGGTGCGAGAGATGGCCATCAAAAAACGCAAGTCGCGTGCCGTGGGCTGGCGACGACCGATGGTGGAAATGATCTCTTGGTCGATCATGATTTCCATCTCGTTGATGCGACGCTCATTTTCGATGACGCGTTCGGCCGTCTCGAGGTTCATGTGGACCAAAGCGTAAACGGCTTGGTTGAGCTGAGACTCGACCAAACCACCCATTTCCAACACATGGGTAGAGATGGAATTGAGTTCGACGTCGAACTGACTGGAGATGTGTTTATCGGGCATGGTGTCCTCCTGTGAATGGGTGTATCAACCGAAACGGCCGGTGATGTAGTCTTCGGTGGCGGTTTGGGTGGGCTTGAAGAAAATTTGCTCGGTCGCGCCAAATTCCACCAACTCACCCAAGTACATATAGGCGGTGAAGTCGCTGCAACGCGCGGCTTGCTGCATGTTGTGGGTCACGATGGCGATCGTGTAGTCTTTTTTCAGTTCGTGCACCAACTCTTCAACCTTGCCGGTGGAAATGGGGTCCAAGGCAGAGGTCGGTTCATCGAGCAAGAGCACCGAGGGCTTCACCGCCACGCTGCGAGCAATACACAAACGCTGTTGTTGACCGCCAGACAGCGACAAACCGCTTTGGTTGAGTTTGTCTTTGACCTCGCCCCACAAAGCGGCCTTGGTCAGCGCCCATTCCACGCGGTCATCCATCTCGTCTCGACTGAGGTTTTCGTACAAACGCACACCAAAGGCGATGTTGTCGTAGATCGACATGGGGAACGGTGTCGGCTTTTGGAACACCATGCCGATGCGCGCGCGCAGCAGGTTCAAGTCTTGTTTTTTCTCCAGGATGTTTTGGCCATAAAACAGGATTTCGCCCTCAGCGCGCTGGCCGGGGTAGAGGCTGTACATGCGGTTGAGCGTGCGCAGCAAAGTGGACTTGCCACAGCCCGAGGGACCAATGAAAGCCGTGACCTTGCGCTCAGCGATGTTCAGGTTGACGTTCTTCAGGCCTTGGAATTTGCCGTAGAAAAAATTCAGGTTGCGCACTTCGAGCGCAGGGGTCAAGGTGTTGGGGTTTTCGGTCATGGGGTATTCCTTTGAAAGGGGCGTCAGACTGGCGTCTTGTTGCGGAAGAAGACGCGTGCCAAAATATTGAGCAGCAAGACGGCCAAGGTGATGAGCAAAGCACCGCCCCAAGCCAACTGGATCCAGTTGTCGTAAGGGCTCATGGCGAATTGGAAAATCACCACCGGCAAGTTGGCCATGGGCTTGGTCATGTCGGCGTTGAAGAACTGGTTGTTCAGGGCCGTGAACAGCAAAGGCGCGG
>JBFZCK010000153.1:0-14706 GCA_041307965.1 Burkholderiales bacterium
AAGTCCACGCCGCCGTCGAGCATGGCGTCCAAGCCGGCCTTGCAAAAGCGGATCATGCTCACGTCGCTCAGCGTCAGCGCCAGCGGCACGCCGGCGGCCAGCGCGTGGGCTTTGCCTTGAAGGGCCGCGTCCAAACCGGTGGGTGAGGCGGCCAAATAGCCTTCCATGTAATACAAGCGGCTTTTGGCGATGTCTTTGGCTTGCAGGGCGCTGTCGTTGAGTTCGGCCGACACGCCCAAGAAGGTGCACATGCTGCGCTCGGCGTCGGGCGTGACCAGCACCAAGCAGCTGCCGGTTTGGCCTTCTGCAGCGCGGGTGTGTGTGAGGTTGGTGGCCACGCCGTTGGTAGCCAAGTCGGCGGCGTAGAAGTCACCCAACTCGTCGTCGGCCACGCTGCACGAATAAAACGCGCGGCCGCCGAGCTGCGACAAAGCCACCACGGTGTTGCCGGCCGAGCCACCACCGGTGCGGCGGGGCGTTTGGTCTTGCAAATGGCCGAGCAATTCGGCGCGGCGTGGGGTGTCGATCAAGGACATGTGGCGCTTGTCCACGCCCATGGCCTGCAGTTGTTCGTCGGAAACTTCGTATTCAGAGTCCACCAGCGCGTTGCCGATGGCGTAAAGGTCGTGATGGTTCATGGGGGAGGAGTGTAACCAACCCCCTCAGGCTCAAGGCGCGAGCAAGTCGTTGATGGCTTGGAGGTCTTGGCCCGTCAAGTTGCCGCTGGCTTGTTTGAGTCGCAATTGGCCCAGCAGCACGTTGTAGCGCGCTTGCGAGAGGTCGCGTTTGGTTTGGTAGAGCTGGGTTTGGGCGTTGAGCACGTCGATGTTGATGCGCACACCGACTTGGTAGCCGAGCTTGTTGGCGTCCAAAGACACTTGGCTGGAGGCCTCTGCGGCTTCCAGGGCTTTGACTTGGCTCATGCCCGCTTGCACACCGTAGAAGGCGCTGCGGGTGGCTTGCACCACGCCGCGCTGGGCGTTGTCCAGATCGGCCTGGGCTTTGTCTTGCAAGTGCAGGGTTTCGCGGATGCGGTTGTGGTGCGCAAAGCCCGCGAAGAGGGGCCAGTTGAGTTGCAGGCCAATGCTGGTGTTGTCGCTGTCGCTGTAGGAAGACGATGCCGCGTTGAAGCCATAGCTGCGGCGTTGCTGCGCGACCAAGTCCAACGTGGGCAGGTGGTTGGACATGGCCTTTTTGGATTCCAGGCTGGCGATTTTTTGGGCGCTGTGGGCCTGTTGCAGTTGGGCGTTGTTGGCCTGTGCTTGTGAGAGCCAGAAGTCCAAGTCCATGGTCTGCAGGTCGGGCAGGGCCACGGGCACCTTGAGTGCCTTGGGCTGCACGTCGCTGATGCCCACGAGCTGCTCGAGCGCCAAGCGTTTGACGCGCAGGTCGTTCTGGGCCGCAATTTCTTGGGCCACCACCAAGTCAAAACGGGCTTGGGCTTCGCGCGAATCGGTGACGGTGGAGGTGCCGACTTCGAAGTTGCGTTTGGCCGCGGCGAGCTGTTCGCTCACCGCTTGTTTCTGGGCTTGCACCACGCCCACGCTGTCGCTGGCCGAGAGCACGTCAAAGTAAGCCTGGGTGATGCGGATCACCAAGTCTTGTTCGGCGGCCTGCAGTTGGCGCTCCGACACGTCGATGGTGTGTTCGCCTTGGAAGACGCCCAAGAAACCGTTCATTTGGAACAGCGGTTGTTTGATGGACAGGGTCTGGCTGTCGCTGTCGATCGTGGGCGGGTTGTTGATCAGGTTGTTTTCGGTCTCGAACTTGTCGGCGCTGTAGCCCACTTGGGGCAAGACACCAGCCCAGGCTTGGTTGCCGCGCGAGCGCGTGGCCTTGGCATTGGCCATGGCCGAGAGGTAGTTGGCGTCGTGGTCGCGAGCGGCTTGAAAGAGATCGAGCAGGCTTTGTGCTTGTGCGCTGGACGCAGCACCCAAGGCCAACACGGTGGCGGCGACCAAGGGGCGCAGCGACGGGCGTGGGGTACGGCGGCTGAAGGGGGTTGCGTGCATGGTGAGGCCTTTGGGTTCAGTAAGAGGGGATGCTGGGGTCGACTTCGTTGGACCAGGCGTTGATGCCGCCTTGGACGTTGACGATGTGGGTGAAGCCGTTTTGCATCAGGAAGTGCGCGACTTGTGCGCTGCGGCCACCGTGGTGGCACAGGCAAGCGATGGGTTGGTCGCGCTGCAGTTCCATGTAGCGAGCGGGCACGCTGCGCATGGGCATGGCGATGAGCTCAAAGCCATCGGCCTTGACGCTGGCGGTTTGCAATTCCCAAGGTTCACGCACGTCGAGGACCACGGGAGCAGCGCTGCCATTTTCTGTGGCGTTCTTGACCCAGTCTTGAATTTGGGCGGGGCGGATGGCCATCATGTTCTGTGGTCCTCAGAAGGCAAAGCGCGAAGGCTCGGCGAAGTGTTGCAGTCGGGGGGCGACGGTGTCCCAGGGTTGGCTGGTTTGGAAACCGTTGCCGCGGCGGGTGATGAGGGTGGCGCGCATCACGGGTGCTTGGCCCACGATGGCAAACAGACGCCCACCCTCGGCGAGCAAGGCGGTGAGTTCGGCGGGCACTTCGGCCACCGAGCCGCTGAGCACGATCACATCAAAAGGCGCATCGGCTTTGCAGGCGGCAAAACCGTTGGCGCAGGCGTCGGCGGTGCGCACTTGGGCGTTGGTGATGCCGGCCGCTTGCAAGCGCTGGGTGGCTTGTTTGGCCAAGTCGGGGTTGATTTCCAAGCTGGTGACGTGCTTTGCCAATTGCGCGAGCAAGGCGGCGGTGTAGCCGCTGCCGGTACCGATTTCGAGCACGCGGTCGGTGGCTTGGATGTGAAGGTCTTGCACCAGTTTGGCTTGCACCTTGGGGGCCAGCATGACAGCATCCACGGCGCCACCCAAAGGCAACTCCATGTCGGCGTAGGCCAAGGCGCGGTGGGCGCTGGGCACGAAGTCTTCACGGCGCACGCGATCGAGCAGTTCGAGCACTTGGGCGTCCAAAACGTCCCAGGGGCGAATTTGTTGCTCGATCATGTTGAATCGCGCTTGGTTCATGGCGGTGGCGGTGGGGTTCATTGCTACTCCGGGGGGTATATTAACCGATGCTGATCCATTTTACCGACTCCAGCGTCGACGCAGCCACTGGGTGAAGTCATCGATGTAGACATAAATGACCGGCACGACCACCAAAGTCAACAACGACGAGGTGATGACGCCGCCAATGACCGCTTGGCCCATGGGGGCTCTCTGCTCAGCACCTTCGCTCAGGGCAAAGGCCAGCGGCACCATGCCGAACACCATGGCCAGCGTGGTCATGAGGATGGGGCGCAGGCGCACCTTGGCGGCCAAGAGCAGGGCGTCTTCACGGCCCAAGGCCGGCTGGTCGGGGGTGCCTTGGCGAGCGCGGATGGCGAAGTCGACCAACAAAATGGCGTTTTTGGTGACCAAGCCCATGAGCAAAATCACCCCAATGACCGAGAACATGCTCAGCGATGAGCCGAACATCAACAAGGCCAGCACCACGCCAATGAGCGTGAGCGGCAGCGAGCTCATCAGCGCCAGTGGCTGCAAAAAGCTTTGGAACTGGCTGGCCAAGATCATGTAGATGAAGATCACGGCCAAAGCCAAGGCCGAGAGCGCATAGCCAAAAGACTCTTTCATGTTTTTGGTCGAGCCGCCGAATTCGTAGCGGTAGCCGGGCGGGAAGCTCATGCCGTCCAAAGCCTTGCGGATGTCGGCCGACACATCGCCAGCCGATCGGCCGTAGACGTTGGCGTTGATGGCCACTTCGCGCGTGAGGTTGCGCCGGTTGATTTGGTTGGGACCGGTGGATTCGTTGACCTCGGCCACTTGGCCCAAACGCACCACGCGTGCGCTGCCGTCGGCGGCCGCGCCCACTTGGAAGGGCAGGTTTTGCAGGTCGCCCAAACGCTCGCGGTGTTCGGGTGCCAAGCGCACGTTGACGTTGTAGCTTTGGCCGTCGATGGCGCGCCAGTTGCCCACGGTTTGACCGGCCACCAAGGTGCGCAAGCCGCTGGCGATGGCGGCGGTGCCCAAGCCCACATCCGAGGCGATGTCGCTGCGCACGATCACGTCCACCGTGGGTTTGTTGGGTTTGACGCTGGAATCCAAGTCCACCAAACCGACGACCGGACGGATGCGCTCCATCACCTGTAGCGACAGGCGCTCCAGTTCGGCCAGGTCTTCGCCTTGCAGCGAGAACTCGATTTGTTTGTTGCCGCCCACGGCATCGAGCAAACCGGCGTGGGTGACGGTGATGCCGGGCACGCTGCGCAAGCGCTCGCGCAGCTTGGCCGCCATTTGGTCGGCGTTGAGGCTGCGGGCTTTGCGGTCCACCAAACGCACGTAGACGCTGGCGTAGATCTTCCCTTGCGCATTGCCGGTGTTGATGGTGGTCAGGGTGTACTGGACCTCGGGGAATTCGCGCAAGATGGCTTCGACCTGTTGGGCCTTGGCTTCGGTGCTCTGAAGCGATGAACCCACGGGGGTGTGAAAGCTCAGAGAGGTTTCCGAGAAGTCGGCCTTGGGCACGAACTCCGAGCCGAGCAAAGGCACCATGAAGATGCTGGCCACAAACGTGGACAAGGCCAGCAGCAGCGTGGCGACTTTGTGGCGCAGCGACCAGCGCAGCGCGTTTTGGTAAACGTCCGACACATCGTCTTGCACGCGGTCGAACCAAGCGGTGACGCGACCAATCGTTTTGTCGTACCAGTTGGGTGGGCGAGGTGCTTTGCCTTTGGGGTCGGCGTCGGGGTCGTGCCAAACCGAGGACAGCATGGGGTCGAGCGTGAAGCTCACGAACATCGAGATCAGCACGGCCGCAACCATGGTGATGCCGAACTCGTGGAAGAACTTGCCGATGATGCCGCCCATGAAGCCGATGGGCAAAAACACCGCCACGATGGACAGCGTGGTGGCCAACACGGCCAAGCCAATCTCTTGTGTGCCGTCCATGGCCGCTTGGTAGGGCGTTTTGCCCATGTGCAGGTGGCGCACGATGTTTTCGCGCACGACGATGGCGTCGTCGATCAACAAGCCCACCGACAAGGTCAGCGCCATGAGCGTGATCATGTTGATGGTGAAGCCAAACAGGTACATGAAGAAGAAGGTGCCGACCAGCGCGATGGGCAGGGTCAGGCCGGTGATGACGGTGGAGCGCCAGCTGTTGAGGAACAGGAAGACGATGAGCACGGTCAGGATGGCGCCTTCGATCAGGGTTTGGCGCACGTTGTTGACCGATACGCGGATGGGGCGTGAGCCATCGGCGATGGGCTCGAGTTTCACACCCGGGGGCAAGGCGCTTTGCAGCTCGGTCAAGGTGGCTTTGAGACCATCGGTGACGGCGATGGTGTTTTCGTCTTGTGACTTTTGCACTTGCAAGAGCAAGGTGCGTTGACCGTTGTAGAGCGCCAAGCTCTCGACCTCTTCGGTGCTGTCGCTGATGCGCGCGACTTGGCCCAAACGGATGGGCGTGCCGTTTTTGCGCGCCACGATGATGTTGGCGAAATCTTGCGGCTGTTCGATGCGCGCGAGCACCTGCACCACGCGTTCGCGCTCTTCGTTTTTGAGCGTACCCACCGGCAGGTCTTGGTTGTCGTTGCGCACCGCGCTGGTGATCTGTTCCGCGCTCACCCCCAGGGCTTCCATGGCCGAGGGATCGAGGTGGATGTTGATGGCGCGGCGCGTGCCGCCGACCAGCGTGACCGAGCCCACGCCGCGCACGTTTTCCAAACGCTTCTTGAGGGTTTGTTCGGCCCAGGTGGTCAGCTCCACCGCGCTGGGCGCGGCTTTGCCGGCGGGCAGCTGGGTGGCGTCGGGCAAGACCGCCACCGACCAAATGGAGCGGCTGGCGGGGTCGAAGCGCAAGACGCGTGGCTCATTGACTTCGTCGCGAAACGCGGGGCGCAACAGGGCGATTTTTTCGCGCACGTCTTCGGCGGCTTTGCGGCCATCGACGTGCAACTGGAATTCAATGATGACGACGGACGAGCCTTCGTAGCTGCGTGAGGTCAGGGCGTTGACGCCGGCGATGGCGTTGACCGCTTCTTCCACTTTTTTGGTGACTTCGGTCTCGACGATTTCGGGCGAGGCGCCCGGGTAGTCGGTGTTGACCACCACCACGGGGAAGTCGATGCTGGGGAACTGGTCCACCTGCAAGCGCTGGAAAGAAAACACGCCCAGCACCACAAAGGCCAACATGACCATGGTCGCAAAGACCGGGTTGCGCAATGAGACTTGGGTGAACCACATGGCTGGGGCCTTAAGGTTGGGTGCGCAGGGTCACGGCCGTGCCTTCGCGGATCAAGCCGGTTTGGGCGCGCAGCACGGGGGTGCCATCGGGCAGGTCGCGGATGCCGACCATGGGCTCGCCTTGGAATTGACCTTGGGTGGTGACCTGAGCGGGCCAGTGGCGCACCTGACCGTCTTGCACGATTTGGATGTAGGGCACGGGCTTGTCGTTGCGCACCGCGCTGGCGGGCACGGCCATGGCGTTGGCTTCGCCGGTCACGATGTGACCTTGTGCAAACAGGCCTTGGCGCAAACCGTTGGCGCTGGGGATGCGCAGATACACGAGCACGCTGCGACTGCCCACCTGCACGCTGGGGTTGATGCGGCTGACCGTGGCCGCCAGGGGCTCGCTGCGGCCTTCGACGCGCAACTGCACGGCTTGGCCGGTTTGTACCCGCGCGGCGTCGACCGGCGAGAGCGCGGCTTCAAGCTCAAAGGCCGAGAGGTCCACAATTTCCACCACACGGGCTTCCACCGCCACGCGCTCGCCGTTTTGCGCCAAGCGCGCTGCGATTTGGCCGCTCAAGGGCGCACGCAAAGCGGTGTCGCTGAGCGACTGGCGGGCGATGTCGAGCGAGGCCAAGGCCGCGCGGTGATTGGCTTGCGCCGAGGCCAGTTGCGAGAGCGAGTTTTGTAGGGCGGTGTTGGAGATGAAACCCTGCGCCACCAAGGCCAGGTTGTTGTCGTGGGTGCGCTGCGCGATGTCGGCTTGGGCTTTGGCGGCTTGGGCTTGTTGCTCGGCTTGGCGCACACGCGCACCGGCGTCGGGGCTGACGACGCGCGCCACCACTTCACCTTCGCTCACGCTTTGGCCTTCGCGTTTGTTCAGCCCTTGCAATTCGCCGGCCACGCGGGCCTTGACCACGGCACTTTGCAAGGCCTTGATCGAACCCGAGACCGCCACCGTTTGGTTCAATGGCACGGCCTTGGCGACCATCCAATCGGCCGGCACCAGCTCGTAAACCGGCGCGGTTTGCATGACAGCTGCGGCTTGGGCAGCTTCACTTTGTTGGGTGTTGCGCTTGACCAAGGCGCGGCCCACGCCGATGGCGATGACCACGACCAAGAGGCCGAGCAAGATCCAAGGCAGGGATTTGGGTTTGGAGCTGAATTTCATGGGGTGTGCTGGGTGGGAGGCAAGAGGCCGTGCAGCAAGAGCTGCAATTGGCTGTCGATGAAAGCGGATGGATCGAGTTGGGTCTGTGCGGGCGCGCACAGGCCGAGTGAGTGTTTCCACATCACCAAAAACAACATGGGTGCGAACAGGCCGTGGATGGTGTGCTCCAAGTTCAGGGCGCGGAATTCGCCACTGGCCACGCCGCGTTGCAGGATCTGGCGCATCAGCGCTTGGCCGGGTTCGATGACCTCGGTTTGGTAGAACTGTGCAATGTCGGGGAATTGCCCGGCCTCACTCATGACGAGCTTGGTGATGCCGGAAGCTTCGGTCATGCCGATGCGTTGCCACCATTGGTGCATGAGCTCGCGCAGCAAGGGCGCTTGTGGGCCTTCGTGGCGCTCAATGGTTTGTGCCCATTCGCTCAGGCGACCGACGATGGTCTCGCGCACCACGGCTTGGAACAACTCGACCTTGCTGGGGAAGTACAAAAACAAGGTGCCCTTGGACACACCCGCTCTTGCGGCCACGGCTTCGACCGTGGTGGCGGCAAAGCCTTTTTCCACGAAGAGGCTCAAGGCTGCGGCCAGCAATTCCCCTGGACGCGCGTCTTTGCGCCGGCTGCGCCGGGGCATCGCGGTGGGGGAGGTTGCCGTGCTGATGTGCATCTTAATGACCGTTTGGTTATTAATATAACAGGGATGTCCATGCCCTGCAGAGGGCCGAGGCCATGCCGCATCAGAGCCGGTATAAACACACCATGAACACATCACACACTTTGGTCTTGGGCGGCGGCTGTTTTTGGTGCACCGAATCGGTGTTCAAAGCGGTGCGCGGCGTGCTGGATGTCGAGTCGGGCTACTGCAACGGACTGACGCCCGTGGCCACTTACGAGCTGGTGTGCACTGGGCGCTCGGGCTATGCCGAGGTCGTCAAACTGGTCTACGACCCCGAACAGGTGAGCACACGCGAATTGCTCGAGATCTTTTTTGTGATCCACGACCCCACCACGCTCAACCAACAAGGCCACGACGTGGGCACGCAGTACCGCAGCGGCATTTACTTCACCCAAGACGATCAGCGTGAGGTGGCGCAAGCCCTGATGGACGAACTCAGCGCGCAAGATGCGTTTGGCTCTCCCATCGTCACCGAGCTGCTGCCGTTGGAGAAATATTCCGCGGCCGAGGATTACCACCAAGACTTCTTCGAGCGCAACCCCACGCAAGGCTATTGCATGGCCGTGGCCGCGCCCAAGGTCGAGAAATTCCGCAAGACCTTTGCTCGGCTGGCGCGCTGAACGTTGAGCCGATGATCGACACCCAAGGCTTGGCCTTTCGCTTCGCGGGCAGCCACAGCACGCTGCGCTTTGACGACGTGCACGTACCGGCGGGCGGCACCTTGCTCTTGCGCGGGCCCTCGGGCAGCGGCAAATCGACTTGGTTGTCGTTGGTGGCCGGTTTGATGGTGGCCAGCGAGGGTCGTGTGTCGGTGGCGGGCACCGACTTGGGCGCCCTCAGCGGCGCACAACGCGACCACTGGCGCAGCGCCCACGTCGGTGTGTTGCCCCAGCGTTGGGGTTTGAGCGACGCGCTCACGGTGTTCGACAACTTGGCGCTGGTGTATTTCGCTGCTGGCTTGGGCGTGGACCGCCGCGCCATTCAACACGGCTTGGAAGCCTTGGGCGTGGGGGGCTTGGCGCAGCGCCGACCCGCCCAACTCTCGGGCGGTCAAGCGCAGCGCGTGGCTTTGGCGCGGGCGCTCTTGCGCCGCCCGGCCTTGGTGTTGGCCGATGAACCCACCGCGAGTTTGGACGACGCGGCTTGTGGCGGGGTGTTGTCGCTCTTGCGCGAACACACACAAGCGCATGGCGCCACACTGGTCGTGGCCACGCACGATGCGCGGGCGGTGCAGGCTTGGCCAGATGCGCCGAGCTTGAACTTGCCGGCCGGGAGCGGCGCATGAGTGTGTGGCGCTGGGCGTGGACTTACCTGTGGTCGAGGCCGCTGACGGCGGTGCTCAACCTGGTCTTGTTGACCTTGGGCTTGACGGTGTTCGGCGTGGTCTTGCAAGCGCAAGCGCAGGTGGAGCGCGCCTTGCAGCGCGATTTGGCGGGCGTGGACTTGGTGGTGGGGGCCAAGGGCAGCCCCATGCAACTCATCATGGCGGGGGTGTTTCATGTGGACGTGCCACCGGGCAATGTGTTGCTGGACGACCTGCGCTGGCTGCAAACACACCCGCAGGTCGAGCGCTTTATCCCGCTGAGCGTGGGCGACAACCTCGCGGGGTTTCGCATCGTCGGTACCACCCACGACTACCTCACGCACCACGGTGCACGCGCCACATCGGGGCAGTGGTGGAGCGCGCCCATGCAAGCCGTGCTGGGCGCCGACGTCGCACAGGCCACGGGTTTGTTGGTGGGCCAAGGTTTTGTCGGGGCCCACGGTTTGGGCCAAGGCGGGCCCGAACACGGCGAGGCCGCCTACACCGTGGTCGGTGTGTTGGCCCCGTGCGCGTGTGTGCTCGACCGATTGGTGCTAACCGCCACCGAATCGGTGTGGCAAGTGCACGACGAGATGCACGCCACCCCCGACATGAGCGCTGAGGATTGGGCCGCGCTGCGGGCCGAGCGCGAGGTCAGCATGGCGCTGATCCGCTACAACACGCCTTTGGCGGCGGTGAGCTTGCCGCGCCAAGTCAACGCCACCGCCACCTTGCAAGCCGCCGCACCCGCCATGGAGGTCACCCGGCTCTTGTCCATGCTGAACGTCGGCACACAAGCGGTGCAAGGCTTGGGCGTGGTGATGCTCTTGGTGGCGGCGCTGTCGGTGTGGGTCGCGCTGTGGCAAGCCTTGCGCGAGCGGCGCACGGACATCGCGCTCATGCGTGTGCTGGGTGCATCGCCCACACGCTTGGCCGCGCTCTTGTTGGCCGAGGCGCTGTGGCTGGCCTTGCTGTCCTTGGCGTTTTCGCTGGTGTTGACGGGGGGCTTGACAGCCCTGATAGGCTGGTCTTTGGCGCACGATGTGTCGCTGGCCGTTGGCGGCGCTCTGTCGTGGGCGGTCTGGTGGCCTGTGCCTTTGGTGGCGCTGGGTGTGGCCTTGATGGCCGCGGCCCTGCCGGCCATCAGCGCCTACCGCCAAGATGTCCAAACCCTGTTGTCCCCGAGGTAAAACCCATGAAATTGTTGAACACCGTGTTGATCGTTGGAACCCTGTTGGCCGCGCCCGTTTGGGCCCAGCACTCCGATAAAGAAACCCAAGAAGACATCGCCCGTCACCGCGCCATGGCCGCCGCACATGAGGCCGCTGCCCAATGTTTGGCGTCCGGCAAAGGCGAAAAAATCTGCATGGCCGAGTTGCAAACCGCTTGCAAAGGCTTGGCCATTGGCAAGTACTGCGGCATGAAGCACGCGCACTGAGGAGCGTCGAGCATGCAGCGGCGCGACCTGTGTGGGCTGGCCTTGTGGGGTGGGGTGTTGCCTGTGGCCGCACAAGGCTTGAGTTCGCCCATGCCCGGCGTGCAGCCCACACACCCGCTCAACGGCATTCCGCCAGGGCAGGGTGCGGGCGTTCACAGCCCGCTGAGCCCGTTCAAGCCGTTGCCCGAGCGGCGCGACGTGCTGCCGTGGTCGGTGCTCACCGACATCGACAAGCGCACCGTCAACCGCCGCGTGCAGCCCATCTTCCCCCAGCGTTTGGTGGCTTTGCACCAAAGCTTGGTGCGGGTGCAGGGCTTCATGATGCCGCTCGATCCGGGGCAAGAGCAGCGCCGTTTTTTGTTGACCTCGGTGCCCTTGACCTGCTCGTTTTGCACACCCGGCGGGGCCGAGAGCATGGTCGAGGTGCGCACGCGAGAGCCCGTCAAATACACCACCAACGCCTTGGTCATGCAAGGCCGTTTGCACGTGCTCACCCAAGACCCCACGGGCCTGTACTACCGCATGAGCGATGCGATCGCGGTGCGCTGACGGTTAACATGCGCCCGTGAACCTCTCTGACCATCCCCTGTTTTTGTCGTTGACACCGGTTTTTTTGCTCATCGCTTTGGGCTATGTGGCGGGCCATCGGCGTTGGGTGCGCGAGGCCGCGGTGCCCGATTTGTCGAACCTGGTGTTCTTGGTGCTGATCCCGGCGCTGCTGTTTCGCACCATGAGTTCGGTGCGCTTCGAAACCCTGGACCTGCGTCCCGTCTTGGCCTACTTCGTGGCCGGTGGCGCTTTGTTGTTGGTCTCGATCGCTTGGCGCGGTTTGAATCGCGAGAGCGTGGTGCTGGCTTTGGCGGGCGTGTTCTCCAACATGGTGATGATCGGCATCACCTTGGTGGGTTTGGCGTACGGCCAAGCCGGCTTGGTGACCATGCTCACCTTGGTCTCGGTACACGCCTTGATTTTGTTGAGCGCGGCCACGCTGATCCTGGAGTTGGCCGCAGCCCGTGAGCACCACGCCGCCGGTGGCCAAGCGCCATCGGTGTGGCGCACGGTGTGGTCGGCGGCCAAGAGCGCGGTGATCCACCCGGTGCCCTTGCCCATCGTGTGTGGTCTCTTGTACGCCCAAACCGGTTGGGGCTTGCCGATGGTGATTGACCGGCCGCTGCAGCTCTTGGGCAGCGCGTTCGGTCCGGTCTCGCTGTTGCTCGTGGGCGTGACCTTGGCGCACACCGCTTTGGGTGGCCACGTGCGCACGGCGTTTTGGGTGGTGGCCTCCAAGAACCTGCTCTTGCCGGTGTTGGTGGGCGCCAGCGCCTGGGCCTTTGGCATCACCGGTTTGCCCTTGACCGTGATGGTGGTGGCCGCGGCCCTGCCCAGCGGGGCCAATGTGTTTTTGTTTGCGCAGCGCTACGGCGTGGCACAGGCCCAAACCACGGCGGCCATGGGCTTGTCCACCGCGGTTTCGGCCATCACGCTCAGCGCGGTGATGGCCTTGATGGCGTGGTTCAACGGCTGAGTTCTTTGGACGCTTCGACCTGGTGCTCGAAGTAGCGCTGAAAGCCAAACGACAAGGTCGACATGAAGGCCACCGTGCCGATGAGCAAGGCCGCAATCAAAGCGCCGATGGTCGCCCACTGGGTTTGACCCGGCGTGGCCAATTCGTCGAGGGTGGGGTTGTGGCGGCGGTTCCAAGCTGCGCGGTCTGCCAGCGCATACACGATGGCCGTGAGGCAGCTGGCCGTGATGCTCAAGCCCAGCATGGGCATGAGCACCCACGACAAGGTGTCGTCTTGTCCATAGGTCAGCGCCCGATCAATGCCCCACCAACCCAAGGCGGTGGGGATGGGGAAGAGCCAGCCGATCCAGTCGCCCCAGCCGCGCAAATAAAAGCGGTGCACACCGAAGGTGCCCAAGGTCAGGGCCAACCAAGCGGCGAGGGTTTTGTGTTTGGGGCGGGTCATGTTTTAAACGGGTGTTGAGGGGTCTTGTGGTGGGGTGCGGTTGCCGTCGCCGAGGGTTTTGTCCATCAGCACGATGTCGAGCCAACGCCCGAACTTCCAGCCACACGATTGAACCACGCCCGCGTGCGCAAAACCGGCGCGGCGGTGAACCCCAATCGAGGCGGCGTTGGCCGAGTCACCGATCACGGCCATGACCTTGCGAATGCCACCGGCTTCCAATTGCAGCAGCAGGGCGCTCATCAAGGTGCTGCCCAAGCCGCGGCCTTCTTGGCCGGGGGCGAGGTAAATCGAGTCTTCCACCGAGAAGCGGTAAGCGGGCCGGGGCTTGAACCAGTTGGCGTAGGCAAAGCCCAAGACCTGTGCGCCGTCTTCGATGACGATGTAAGGCAGGCCTTTGCCCAGCACGTCGGCACGGCGCTGTCGCATGTCGTCTTCGCTGGGTGGGGTGGTCTCGAAGGTGCCGGTGCCGTGCAACACGTGGTGGGCGTAAATGGCGGTGATGGCACTCAGGTCGGCTTCGGTGCTGGGGCGGATGGTGGGCATGGGGCTATAATCGTCGGTTTTGTGGCGTTTCGCTGACCGGGTGGTCAGTCGTGTGTCTCAAGCGTTGCAATGAAATGGGTTGAAAAGCCCAGCTGAGGTGTCGATTTTGGCACCTCTCCACCCGAAGGATTCATCATGGTCGTCATCCGACTTTCTCGCGGCGGTGCTAAAGCCCGTCCTTTCTACAACATCGTGGTTGCTGACAAGCGCAACCGCCGCGATGGCCGCTTCATCGAGCGCCTGGGTTTTTACAACCCCCTGGCCCGCGGTGGTGAAGAGCCTTTGCGCATCGCCGCCGACCGCCTGAACCACTGGATCAGCGTGGGCGCACAACCATCGGAAACCGTTGAGCGTTTGATCAAACAAAACGCCGCCAAGGCCGCCTGAAGATGACCGTCTTCACAGCGTCGCCCCTGCCGGCTGACGCGGTGGAGTTGGGTCGTTTTCAAGACGCTTGGGGCATCAAGGGCTGGCTCAAAATCCAGCCCCACGGTGCCGACACCGCAGCGCTCTTGGCCAACGACGCTTGGTACCTGACCCCGCCCGAGGCTCGCTTCGCGCGGGGTTTTGCCGTTTTCAGCGGCCCGGTGCAGGTGCAAGTGGCCGAGGTCAAAGCCCACGCCGATGGCTGGGTGGCGCACCTCGAAGGTGTCAACGACCGCAACACCGCCGAGTCCCTCAAAGGCACTCGCATTTACCTCTCGCGCAGCCAGTTCCCGGCCTTGCCCGAGGGGGAGTATTACTGGGTCGACTTGATCGGCTGCCAAGTGCGCAACCGCGAGGGTGTGGACCTGGGGCTCGTCACCGACCTCATGGCCACGGGCCCCACCAGCGTGCTGGTGATGGCGTACACCGAGACCGTCGAGGGCGAAGCCAAAACGCTTGAGCGTTTGGTGCCCTTCGTCAACGCCTATGTGGACGAGGTGAACACCGCCGAGCGGCGCATCACCGTCGACTGGCAGCCCGACTATTGAGTCTGTCTGTGCGCTTTGACGTCATCACCCTGTTTCCTGAACTCTTCGCGCCCCTGTTGAGCGCGGGGGTGACGCGCCGGGCGTTTGAGTCGGGGCAGGTCGAGGTGCGCTTGTGGAACCCGCGCGATTTTGCCGAGGGCAACTACCGCCGCGTCGACGACCGCCCCTTTGGTGGCGGCCCCGGCATGGTCATGCTCGCCGAGCCGCTGGAGCGCTGTTTGCAATCGATCGTGCAAGACCGACAGGGGCAGCCCTGTCCGGTGGTGCTGTTTTCGCCCATTGGCGCAAGACTGAACCACGCATCGGTGCAGACCTGGTCCGACAGCGAGGGGGCCGTGCTGCTGTGCGGCCGTTACGAGGGCATCGATCAGCGTTTCATTGACC
>JBFZCK010000154.1:0-4901 GCA_041307965.1 Burkholderiales bacterium
GGCTTGGACCCCAAGGCCATTGAAGACGTGATCTGTGGTTGCGCCATTCCCGAAGCCCAACAAGGCTTGAACGTGGCGCGCATCGGCGCCATCCTCGCGGGCTTGCCCAACAGCGTGGGCGGCATCACCGTCAACCGCTTTTGTGCATCGGGCCTGTCGGCCATCGCGATGGCGGCCGATCGCATCCGCGTGGGCGAGGCCGACGTGATGATCGCCGCCGGCACCGAGAGCATGAGCATGGTGCCGATGATGGGCAACTCGCCCAGCCTCTCGCCCACGATCTTTGCCAACACCGAGGACATCGAGCGTTACGGTATTGCCTACGGCATGGGCCTGACCGCCGAGAAGGTCGCGCAGCAATGGAAGGTCTCGCGCGACGACCAAGACGCTTTTGCGGTGCAGTCTCACGCGCGCGCCGTGGCCGCCATGAAGGCCGGTGAATTCAAGGACGAAATCACACCCGTGACCGTGCAAGACCGCAGCGTGGACTTGGATTCGGCGCAGGTGAGCATCCGCGAGCGCACCATCGATTTGGACGAAGGCGCACGCCCCGACACGAGTTTGGAGGGCTTGGGCAAATTGCGCACCGTGTTCTCGGCGCGTGGCTCGGTCACCGCCGGCAACAGCTCACAAACCAGCGACGGCGCGGGTGCATTGATCTTGGCCAGCGAAGCGGCCATCAAACGCTACAACCTCACGCCTTTGGCGCGTTTCGTGAGTTACGCCAGCCGCGGTGTGCCGCCCCACATCATGGGCATCGGCCCGGTCGAGGCGATTCCCGCCGCGCTGCGTTACGCGGGTTTGAGCCAGCAAGACATCGACTGGTTCGAGCTCAACGAGGCTTTTGCTGCGCAGTCGCTGGCTGTGATGAACACGTTGGGTCTGGACCCCGCCAAGGTCAACCCCATGGGCGGTGCGATCGCCTTGGGCCACCCACTGGGCGCCACCGGCGCCATCCGCGCCGCCACCGTGGTGCATGCGCTCAAACGCCACCAAAAGAAGTACGGTATGGTGACCATGTGCGTCGGCATGGGCCAAGGCGCCGCCGGCATTTTTGAAAGCGTCTGACCATGAGCGACATCCTGATCCACACCGAAGGTGGTGTCTGCACCCTGACCTTCAACCGCCTGGACAAAAAGAACTCCATCACCTCGGCCATGTACGCGAGTTTGGCCGACGCTTTGCGTCAAGCACAAACCGACGACGCGGTGCGTTGTGTGGTGTTCCAAGGCCACGAGACGGTGTTCTCGGCTGGCAACGACATCGCCGACTTTTTGAACCACCCACCCTCCGAACCCACGGCGCCGGTGTTCTTGTTTTTGCGCGCCTTGGCCGAATTCCCCAAGCCCTTGCTGGCCGCGGTGTGTGGCCCGGCGGTGGGCATCGGCACGACCATGCTCATGCATTGTGATTTGGTCTACGCCGGTGACAACGCGGCGTTTGCCATGCCGTTCGTCAACCTGGGGCTTTGCCCAGAGGCTGGTTCGAGCTTGCTGGCGCCGCAGATGATGGGTTACCACCGCGCGGCCGAAGCCCTGTTGTTGGGTGAGCCCTTCATGGCCGAGGCGGCCTTGGAAGTGGGCTTGGTCAACCGCGTGTTGCCGCCCACCGAAGCCGCGTCTTACGCGCATTCGGTGGCGCACAAGTTGGCGCAAAAACCCTTGTCTTCCTTGATCGAGACCAAGCGATTGATGAAGCAAGCGCAACTGCCCGCGGTGCTCGACACCATCGAGCGCGAAGCCGAGACCTTTGCCCGTTTGTTGCGTGCACCGGCCGCCAAAGAGGCGTTTGGCGCCTTCATGGAGCGGCGCAAGCCCAACTTCGCTGGGCTGTGAGCGGGCTTGCGGGCTTAAGACAAGCCGGTGATGGCTTGGTAAGCCGCTCGGGTGTTGGGGCTCACCGAGGCCAACACCTGTTGGTGCGGCGTTTGGTGGCGCATGACCAAACGCGCAGAGGCCACGGCTTGCGAGCGGCAAAACCAATGGCAGGAGTGCTGGAACAAAAACAGCTCGGCGCTCATGCGAAACGCCTGATCGCGGGGGCTCAAGCCCTCGGCGTTGGCGTGCACCTCGGCGATGCCGCGGGCGTGCACAGCCATCAGGTCGCGCAAATCAAAGCACTGGGCGGGCAACAGTTGGTTGACCCACGGCAACGCCAGCGGCCAGCGGCTGGTGCGCCAAGCGGCCGCGTCGCTGCGCGCCATGCTGCTGTGCAGCTGTTGCAGGTGATCGGCCAGCGAGGCTTGTTGGCTGTGCAGCAATTGCCAAATCGATTCGCGGCGCGAGAGGTCGTTCTCGCCCAGGGCTCGCAAGTAGCCGTCGATGAGTTGACCCATGAGGTTTTCAATCGGGTGCGCCCGCAAGTGCTCGGCGAGCAAAGCGATGCGGCGGGATTGTTCGCGGTTTTTTTGCACGAAGGCGATGAGGCCCGCCAGCCCCATGAAGATGACCATTTCCATCCCCCTATTGTCCGGCCTTTTGGGCGCAGGGGCTGGGGGTGGGCCATTCAGGGTGCGATGGGTCGGGGTCGGCCTCGGTCGTCCACGGCCACATAGGTCAGGTTGGCTTCGGTGACCTTGATGTAGCGCCCCTGTTCGGAAAAGCGCTCAGCAAAGACTTCGACCGCCACGGTGATGGAGGTGTTGCCGATGCGGTCCACGCGCGCGAGAAAGCTCAAAATGTCGCCCACCCGAACCGGTTGCTTGAACACAAACTGGTTCACCGCCACGGTCACGTACCGACCCCGCACGTGGCGCGCGGGCAGCACCGAGCCCGCCAAGTCGACTTGGGCCATGACCCATCCACCAAAAATATCGCCGTTGGCGTTGCAGTCCGCGGGCATGGGGATGACCTTGAGCACCAGCTCTTGGTCGCTGGGCAGTTGCTCAACAAAAGGGGCATGGGCGCGCTCGGGGCGCAAGGGGCTTGAGGACATGGGCACAATCGGTGGCTGAACTACCGGTATTTTGCTGCATGCGACCTTCCCATTCCACCTCCACCCCCAACACCCCTGAGACCCCCGGTCGATCCGATTGGGTCACGCTCAGCCGCTTGTTTCCCTACCTGTGGGAATACAAGTGGCGTGTGGTGGTGGCGCTGAGTTTTATGGTCGCAGCCAAGGTGGCCAACGTGGGTGTGCCGGTCTTGCTCAAAGAGCTGGTCGACACCATGACGCCCCAACCCGACATGGCCACGGTGTTGCTGGTGGTGCCGCTGGGTTTGTTGTTGGCCTATGGTTTGTTGCGCTTGTCCACCAGCGTGTTCACCGAGTTGCGCGAGCTGGTGTTTGCCAAAGCCACCGAGGGTGCCACGCGCAGCATCGCGCTGCAGGTGTTTGGGCACTTGCACGCGCTCTCGCTGAGGTTTCACTTGGACCGTCAAACCGGGGGTATGACGCGCGACATCGAGCGCGGCACGCGCGGCGTGCAGTCGCTCATCTCGTATTCGCTCTACAGCATCGTGCCGACTTTCATTGAGGTGGCGCTGGTCTTGACCTTGTTGGGCTCGATGTTTGACATGGGTTATGTCTGGATCACCTTGACCGCGTTGGTGCTCTACGTGAGCTTCACCATCGTCGTGACCGAGTGGCGCACCCAGTTTCGCCGACAAATGAACGAGCTGGAGTCCACCAGCCAAAGCAAGGCCGTGGACTCGCTGCTCAACTACGAGACGGTCAAGTACTTCAACAACGAGACCTTTGAGGCCGAACGCTACGACCAGTCGCTGCAGCGCCTGCGCCGCGTGCGCATCAAAACCCAAAACACCTTGTCGATGCTCAACGCCGGGCAGCAGCTCATCATCGCCACGGCCTTGGTGCTGATGCTCTGGCGCGCCACCCAAGGTGTCGTCGAGGGTCGCCTGAGTTTGGGCGATTTGGTGATGGTCAACGCCTTCATGATCCAGCTCTACATTCCATTGGGATTCTTGGGCGTGCTCTACCGCGAGATCAAACAAAGCCTGACCGACTTGGACAAGATGTTCGTGTTGCTCGAAAAAGACCGAGAGATCGCCGACGCGCCGGGCGCGAGTGATTTGGTCTTGTCCGGACCGCCCGCCGTGGCTTTTGAAAACGTCCATTTCGGCTACACACCGGCGCGCGAAATTTTGCACGGCGTGAGCTTCGTCATCCCCGAGGGCAAAACGGTGGCGGTGGTCGGGCCATCGGGTTCGGGCAAGTCCACGCTGGCGCGTTTGATGTACCGCTTCTACGATGTGAGCAACGCCGATCAAGGCGGGCGCATCACCATCAACGGCCAAGACATCCGCACGGTCACGCAGTCCAGCGTGCGCCAAGCCATCGGCATCGTGCCGCAAGACACGGTGCTCTTCAACGACACGATTGAATACAACATCCTGTATGGCCGACCCGATGCGGGCCACGAAGCCGCTGTGCAAGCCGCACAAGCCGCGCACATCCACAGCTTCATCGAAAAATTGCCCAAGGGTTACGCCACCACGGTGGGCGAGCGCGGGCTCAAGCTCTCGGGCGGCGAGAAGCAGCGCGTGGCCATTGCACGCACCTTGCTCAAAAACCCACCGGTGGTGATTTTTGACGAGGCCACCTCGGCCTTGGATTCGGCCAACGAGCGAGCCATTCAAAGCGAACTCAAAGACGCGGCGCGCAACAAAACCAGCCTGGTGATCGCGCACCGCTTGTCCACCGTGGTGGACGCGCACGAGATCTTGGTGCTCGAGCACGGCCACATCGTCGAGCGCGGCACCCACGCCGAATTGGTGGCCCGAGGTGGTGTTTACTCGGGTATGTGGGCGTTGCAGCAAAACGCATAATCGGGCCATGGACACCAAATGGTTGGAAGACTTCGTCAGCTTGGCTGAAACCCGCAGTTTCAGCCGTTCCGCACAACTTCGCCACGTCACGCAACCGGCGTTTTCGCGCCGCAT
>JBFZCK010000155.1:0-3775 GCA_041307965.1 Burkholderiales bacterium
TCTCAAAGGGCTCGATGAGCTGCAAGATGCCGCCCACGTCGTCGGCCGAGGCCTCGCGCAACTCTTCGAGTTTTTCGTCCACGATCATGGTGCCGATGCCGTCGTGCATGTAGACCTCCAGGAGCAAAGCACCGTCCACCACAAAGGGCAGGATGTGTGAGCGCTCCACGCCTTGCTGGCAGGCTTTGACGCAGTGCTGCAAATAGAAGGCCAAATCGGTGGGCTGGGTGGCCGGTGGCGACTGGGCCAAGATCTGGCGCGCCGTGGCCAGTGGCAGCTCGGTGTCGATGGGGTTGTCGTCGCCCTCGGGCTCGAGCGGGTTCACGCGGATGCCCGGCACCTCGGTCAAGAAAATCAGCTTGTCGGCCTGCAGCTCGATGGCCACGCTGGTGGCGACTTCTTCCATGCTCAGGTTAAAGGCTTCGCCCGTGGGCGAAAAACCAAAGGGCGAGAGCAGCACCATGGCGTCCATTTCCAGCGAACGCACGATGCCGGGCACGTCCACCTTGCGCACGAGACCTGAGTGCATGAAGTCGATGCCGTCGACGATGCCGATGGGCCTTGCGGTGATGAAGTTGCCCGAAATCACCCGCACCGTGGACTCGGCCATCGGCGTGTTGGGCAAACCTTGGCTGAACGCCGCTTCGATTTCGTAACGCAGCTGCCCGGCCGCTTCTTGGGCGCAGTCCAGCGCCACGCTGTCGGTGATGCGTGTGCCGTTGGCGGATTGCGGGGCGTGTCCCTTGGCCGCGAGCGGTTCGTTGACCTGCGGGCGAAAGCCGTGCACCAGCACGATCTTCACGCCCAGGGCTTGGATCAGGGCCAAGTCTTGCACCACGTTTTGCAGGCGTCCGGCCGCGATCGCTTCGCCCGTGAGTCCCACCACAAAGGTCTGTTGGCGGAACTTGTGGATGTAGGGCGCCACCGACCGAAACCAGGGCACGAAGGTGAAGTTGAAGACGTTGGACATGGCGGCGGGTGGGGTGGGCGTTGGGACACCGGATAATTCGGACATTCCCGGATTTTGACCGAAGTTCACACCTTGTCCTCCAGCCCCTTGCACATTGAGTTTCCCGACAGCCTGCCCGTCTCCGGCCGGCGTCAAGACATCATGGACGCGTTGGCCGAGCACCAGGTCATCATCGTCTGCGGTGAAACCGGCTCGGGCAAGACCACGCAGCTGCCCAAAATCGCCTTGGCCATGGGGCGTGGCTTGTCGCGCGCGAACGCCCGACCCGGTGAAGCGGCGCGCCTGATCGGCCACACCCAACCGAGGCGCATCGCCGCGAGTTCGGTGGCCAAGCGCATCGCCGACGAGCTCAAAACCCCGCTCGGTGAGGTGGTGGGCTACAAGGTGCGCTTCCAAGACCGCTTGAGCGCACAGACCACGGTCAAGCTCATGACCGACGGCATCTTGCTGGCCGAAACCCAAACCGACCCGCTGCTCAAGGCCTACGACACGATCATCATCGACGAGGCGCACGAGCGCAGCCTCAACATCGACTTCCTACTGGGCTACTTGCGCCAAATCTTACCGCGCCGCCCCGACTTGAAGGTCATCGTCACCTCGGCCACCATCGACGCCGACCGCTTCGCCCAGCACTTCGCCAGCGCCAAAGGCAAGGCCCCGGTGATCCTGGTGTCGGGGCGCACCTACCCGGTCGAACAACGCTACCGGCCGTTTGAAGAATCGCGCGAATACGACCTTAACGCGGCCATTGCCGACGGCGTGGACGAGCTGTGGGCCGGTGGCGCGGGCGGCGACATCTTGGTGTTTTTGCCCGGCGAGCGCGAGATCCGTGAAGCCGCCGACCACCTGCGCAAACACATGGCCCACCAAGCATGGACGCGCAACGCCGAGGTCTTGCCGCTGTTTGCGCGCCTGTCGCAAGCCGAGCAAGACCGCGTGTTCGACACCGGCGGTGGGCGGCGCATCGTCTTGGCCACCAACGTGGCCGAAACCTCGCTGACCGTGCCCGGCATCCGCTACGTGATCGACGCGGGCACTGCGCGGGTCAAGCGTTACAGCCTGCGCAGCAAGGTCGAGCAGCTCATGGTCGAGCCCATCAGCCAAGCCGCGGCGAACCAGCGCTCGGGCCGCTGCGGCCGTGTGGCCAACGGCATTTGTATTCGCCTGTACGACGAAAAAGACTTTGCTGGCCGTGCCCGTTTCACCGACCCAGAGATCTTGCGATCGTCATTGGCGGGCGTGATCTTGCGGATGAAGAGCCTGCACCTGGGGCAGGTGGAAGACTTCCCCTTCATTGAAGCGCCGAGCAAACGCGCCATCACCGACGGTTACCAGTTGCTCGCCGAGTTGGGCGCGGTCGATGAGGCCAACGAGCTCACGCCCATGGGCCGCGAGCTCGCCAAGCTGCCGCTGGACCCCCGCGTGGGCCGCATGATTTTGGAGGCCCGCCAGCGCCACGCGCTCGACGAGGTCTTGGTGATCGCCAGCGCCCTGAGCGTGCAAGACGTGCGCGACCGCCCCATGGAAGCCCAGGCTCAAGCGGACCAAGCCCACGCCAAATTCGACGACGAAAAAAGCGAGTTCAGTGGTTACCTCAATTTGTGGCGCTGGTTGAACGATGCGCGGGGCGGGCAGGGCAACGAGCACAAACTCAGCCACCGGCAATACGAGCAGCTGCTGCGCCAAAACTTCATCAACGTGCGCCGCGTGCGCGAATGGCGCGACACCCACAGCCAGTTGCTCACCGTGGTGGCCGAGCACCAGTGGAAGCCCAACACCCAGCCCGCCAGCTACGAGCAGCTGCACAAGTCCATGCTCGCGGGCCTCTTGGGCAACATCGGTTGCAAGCTCGACGACGAAGACGTGTATTTGGGCGCACGCGGCATCAAGTTTCACCGCCACCCCGGCGCGCACCTGAAGAAAAAACCGGGTCGCTGGATCGTGGTGGCCGAGTTGGTCGAGACCACGCGCCTGTTTGGCCGAGGCATCGCCGCCATCGAGCCGCAGTGGCTCGAAGACGTGGGGGCGCACCTGGTCAAGAAGCAGTTGCTCGACCCCCATTGGGAGAAAAAAACCGCCGAGGTCGTGGCCTTTGAACGCGCCACGCTCTACGGGCTGACGATTTACAACGGCCGACGCAAAGCCTACGGCACGGTCGACCCGGTGGGCGCGCGCGACATCTTCATTCGCCAAGCCTTGGTGGACGGCCAGTGGGACACGGCGCTGCCGTTTTTGGCCGCCAACCAAAAAATGATTGCCAAGGTCGAGGAGCTCGAACACAAGTCGCGCCGCCAAGACGTGTTGGTGGACGAGGAGCTGATCGCTGCGTTTTACGACGCGCAGATCCCCTCCGAGGTGTTCAACGGCCGTTTGCTCGAGCAGTGGTGGCGCGAGCAGTCGCGCACCCACCCCAAGTGCCTGTTCCTCACCCGCGAAGAGCTCATGCGCCACGAGGCCGCGGGCATCACGACACAGGCTTTCCCCAAGCAGATCCGTTTGGGTGGCGTGGACTGCACGGCGACGTATTTGCACCAACCGGGCGACGCCCGCGACGGTGTGAGTGTGTCGGTGCCGCTGTTCGTGCTCAACCAGGTGAGCGAGGAGCGCTGTGAGTGGTTGGTGCCGGGCATGCTCAAAGACAAAATTCAAGCCTTGCTCAAGAGCCTGCCGCAAAAACCGCGCAGCCGCTTTGTGCCTTTGCCCGAGAGCGCGGCCCGCTTGGCCGAAGCCTTGAGCGCTCCGGAGGTGTTTGGCAACGGCTCGCTCACCGACGCGTTGCTCAAGCGCGTGCGCGACGAGACGAGC
>JBFZCK010000156.1:0-8395 GCA_041307965.1 Burkholderiales bacterium
CGCTGGAAGTGCGCAACCTGAACTTCTTCTATGGCAAGTTCCAGGGCCTGAAAAACGTCAACATGAACATCGCCGAGCGCAAGGTCACGGCCTTCATCGGCCCGTCCGGTTGTGGCAAATCCACGCTGCTGCGCACGCTCAACCGCATGTACAGCCTCTACCCCGGTCAACGCGCCGAGGGCGAGATCCTGTTTTATGGCCAGAACATCCTGGAGAAAAAACAAGACTTGAACCTGCTGCGTGCGCGCATCGGCATGGTGTTCCAAAAGCCCACGCCGTTCCCCATGTCGATCTACGACAACATCGCTTTTGGTGTGCGCCTGTATGAAAACCTCAGTCGCGACGAGATGGACGAACGCGTGGAATGGGCCTTGACCAAAGCCGCTTTGTGGGGCGAGGTCAAAGACAAATTGAGCCAAAGCGGTTTGTCGCTCTCCGGCGGCCAGCAGCAGCGTTTGTGCATCGCCCGCAGCGTGGCGGTCAAGCCGTCGGTGCTTTTGCTCGACGAACCCACTTCGGCCTTGGACCCGATCTCCACCGGCAAAGTGGAGGAGTTGGTGCACGAGTTGAAGCAGGACTACACGATCGCCATCGTGACCCACAACATGCAACAAGCCGCTCGTTGCAGCGACTTCACCGCTTACATGTACTTGGGCGAATTGGTCGAGTTCGGTGACACCAAACAAATTTTCATGAAGCCGACCAAGACCGAAACCGAAGACTACATCACCGGCCGTTTCGGTTGATACACCCATTCACAGGAGGACACCATGCCCGATAAACACATCTCCAGCCAGTTCGACGCCGAACTCAATTCCATCTCCACCCACGTCTTGGAAATGGGCGGTTTGGTCGAATCCCAACTCAACCAAGCGGTGCATGCCTTGGTGAACATGAACTTGGAAACCGCCGAGCGCGTGATTGAGAACGAGCGCCGCATCAACGAGATGGAGTTGTTGATCGACCAAGAGATCATCTCCACCATTGGTCGGCGCCAACCCACCGCGCGCGACCTGCGCTTTTTGATGGCCATCTCGCGCACCACCCAAAACTTGGAGCGTGCAGGTGACGAAGTGGCGCGCATGGCGCGCATGGTCAAGTCGATTCTGCAAAACGGTACACCGCGCAACCTGCCCACCTCTGAGCTGCGCATGGCCGCGGACCTCACGACCATGATGCTGCGCAAGACCTTGGACGCCTTCGCCCGTTTGGACACCCAGATGGCCGTGGCCATCATCAAGCAGGACAACGAGGTCGACACCGAGTACAACGGCTTTTTGCGCAAGCTCATGACCTACATCATGGAAGACCCCCGCACCATTTCGCCGAGCTTGGATTTGCTGTTTTTGGCCAAGGCCATTGAGCGCGTGGGCGACCACTCCAAGAACATCGCTGAGCAGATCATCTTCATCGTCAAAGGCGAAGACGTGCGTCACTCCCCCATGGACAAAGTGGAGTCGGTGGCCCGATGAGAAAACTCCCCCGTGTGCTGGTGGTCGAAGACGAGCCAGCGATTGCCGAGTTGATCGCGGTCAACTTGCGCCACAACGGTTTTGCACCGATGGTGGCCCCCGATGGGGTGGTCGCACAGCGCGAGTTGGACGACGTCTTGCCCGATGTGATCTTGCTCGATTGGATGCTGCCCGGCGACAGCGGGGCGGTCTTGGCCCGCCGCTGGCGCCAGCACGAGCGCACCAAGGGCGTGCCGATCTTGATGCTCACCGCGCGCAGCGACGAGGCCGACAAAATTCAAGGCTTGGACGCGGGGGCCGACGACTACATCACCAAGCCCTTCTCGACCCAAGAGTTGTTGGCGCGGATACGTGCCGTTTTGCGTCGCCGTGCCCCCCAAACGGTGAGCGAGTCGGTGCAGATCGGTGAACTGAATTTGGACGCCGCCACCTATCGGGTGCTGTTTCGCGGCCAAGAATGCAAGCTCGGGCCGACCGAATTCAAGCTCTTGCACTACCTCATGACACACGCCGAGCGTGTGCACTCCCGTGGTACGCTTCTCGACAAAGTGTGGGGTGACCACGTATACATCGAGGAGCGCACCGTGGACGTGCATATCAAGCGTTTGAGAGAAGCATTGGGCGATGCCGCCGTCATGGTCGAGACCGTGCGCGGCGCGGGTTACCGCTTGACAGCGCAAGGTTTGGCCGGTTGATCCCATGACCCAACGTGCGTTGGAGTTGCTGCTGCTCGTGGCCTTGGGCGGTGTGTGGGGTTGGGCGTGGGACTCCCCCGCTTGGGCGTTTGCCGGCGGCTTGCTCGGCGCTTTGGTGTGGGTGATCTGGGATGGGTTGCGCGCCAAGCGCGTGTTTGAGTGGCTCAACCGCGGTGAAGCCCATCGGGCGCCGGCCCTCTCGGGTGTGTGGGCCGAATTGGTCGAGCGCAACCGCAAGCTCATCAAAAAGCTCGAAAAAAAAGCCCAAAACAGCGACGACCGTTTGGAAGACTTTTTGTCCGCCATCCAAGCCTCTCCCAATGGGGTGGTCTTGTTGGACTCCCACGGGCGCATCGAATGGTCCAACCTCACGGCGGCCAACCAACTCGGCTTTGACCCCCTGCGCGATGTGGGGCAGTACGTGCGCAACTTGGTGCGTCAGCCCGAATTCAGCCAATACCTCAAACACAAAGACTTTGAGCGTGAGGTGCAGATCGAAGGCCCCGGGGCCCGTGCAGGGCAAGCCACCCAAATCTCGGTGCAGATCCACCCCTATGGCAAAAAGCGCAAGCTCATGCTCACCCGCGACGTGACCGCGGTGCAATTGGCCGAAGCCATGCGGCGCGATTTTGTGGCCAATGTCTCGCACGAAATTCGCACGCCCTTGACGGTGCTCAGTGGTTTTGTCGAAACCATGCAAAACGTACCCTTGGAAGACCAAGATCGGCAACGGTATTTGGGCCTGATGAGCCAGCAGGCGCAGCGCATGCAAACCTTGGTCAGCGACTTGCTCACGCTCTCTCGCTTGGAGGGCAGCCCAGTACCAGGGCAGGGCGAGTGGATGCCCACCCATGAGCTCTTGCGCCATGTCTTGCAAGAAGCCCGGGGTTTGTCTCAAGCCATTGCCCAGCCGGTGCACACCATCGGGTCTTCGGCCGATGTGGGCGCTTGGGTGTCCGGCTCCAAAAGCGAGTTGCTCAGCGCCATGTCGAATTTGCTCAGCAACGCGGTGCGCTACACACCGCCCGGCGGTCAGATCGAAGCCGGTTGGCAGCTCAACGCCGATGGCAGCGCCACGTTTTTTGTCAAAGACAGCGGGCCTGGTATCGCGGCCGAACACTTGCCGCGTTTGACCGAGCGTTTCTACCGCGTTGACCGCAGCCGCTCACGCGAAACCGGTGGCACCGGTTTGGGGCTGGCCATTGTCAAACACGTGGTGCAGCGCCACGGGGGTGGTTTTGATGTGCAGTCGGTGGTGGGGCAAGGTTCCACCTTCTCCCTGTTCTTGCCCGCCTTGCGGGTGCGTCAGCGAGAAGAGGCGTCGGCGTTGCGCGAATAAACCAAGATGTCGTCTCGCGTGCGGCGCAGGCGTTTGACGGTGGTTTGGTAGGTCCATTGCGACAAGTCCATGCGCTGGTGCAAGGTGCTGTGAGCACTGGGTGAGGTCAGCAAAATCTGGCACTCGGTGGGCGCCCATTTTCCTTGCAAACGTTGCAATTGCAACGGGGTATGAAAGCGCAACGCTTGGGTTTGTGCGGGTGTCAGGCGATCGACCAACACGCAGGTGTTCGTGTCGCCCACCGCCGCCAAGACCGCTCGGGATTGTGGGCCGTGGCTCAAACCGTGGTTCACCAACGGCAACCACAGCGTCATCAACAGCAGCCATGACATGGTGGCCCCTGCGGCTGGCAGGACCATGCTTTTCCACAACACCGAGGTGTGTCGACCCACGCGCCAAACCAACACCGCCAACCAAGCCAACGTGGCCAAGACGGCAGGCAACAGCTGCAGCCATGAGAACGGTGCTTCAAAGCCTGGTGCCAAGCGCTCCACGTTGAAGGCGGTTTTGGCGGGTATACCGGTTTGCATCGCGAACCAGACCACCCAAAGGACGAGCGCACACGCCGTGAAAAACAGCAAGGTGAACCAGTCGACGAGGGCCGATAAGCTGCGGCGCAGGGTGGGCAAGGCAAAGGCAGCCAAGGTGGCCATCGCAGGCAGGGCCAGCAACAAGGCTCGGTCGCGGTAGGGGCTCCAAGCCGCCACCGCGACCATCAGTGAGACCACCATCAGGGGTTGCAACACATGGCCGCTGAGCCACTGGTGGCGCCAACGCCACAAGGACCACAGGACCAAAGGCCACGCGGGCCAGCTGAACCACACCAGCAAACGGCCAAAGCCCCAGACATCGTTGGCCGTTTGCAGCGGCGACAAGCCAGGCCAGCGGAACAAGCCCAAGATCACAGAGAGCACCAAGACGGTGAGCGATCCCGCCACGGCCCAGCGCCAAGGCTTGGGGTCTTGTGCCGTGTTTGGCCCCCAGCTGCTTTGCGGCACCTGTGGACGGGCCCAAGCCGCTGCGCCGAGCAAACCGATGGACAGGGCAAGAGCCATCCAAGGTGCGCCGCTGAGGACCAATCCGAGCAAGCCCAGTGTCCACAGCAGGGGAGTTCGAATCGGGGACGTGATGGTGGGCCTGGTCAAGGCGCTGGCGGTCATGAACATGACCGAGACCATGGCCAGTCGTGCGGCATCGGCCGACGTTTCATGCGCCAGTTGGGCCAAACCCAAGCAGGCCAGCAGCGCGAGCAAGCCCGCATCTGCCAGGGTACGGGCGTAATCGTGTGGATCGGCTTCGCCGCCAAAGGCAAAACTCACGGGTTGGGCCGCTGGCAGGCGGGCCAGGTGGTAGACGCTCCACCATGTGCCGGCCAAGGTGATCAACAACAGCCCCATGAATGGGATGCGGGCCATGAGTTGCGCTTGTTCCGGCCAGATCCCAATGAATATCGCACCCAACCAATGGTGCAGCCAACCGGTGTGCTCGATGGGCAGACCCAAGAGCAAGGGTTCCCACCAGCTGGTGAGGCCCATGGCCATGTCGTGCATGACGCCAAAGGCCACCGCGTCGTGGTCCTTCCAAGCCTCCCGACCCAAAAACCCCGGCAAAACATAGGCCAGCACAAACGCCCACATCACCCAGCGGGGCAGGCGTGAGGCAGCGGATCGGCTGACAAGGGAGGGGGAGGGGTTGTTCACTGAGCGATGAGCTTATCAAAGTCCACTGGGGACAGGCAAAAAAAAACAGCCGGAGACCGGCTGTTTTTTGTCGGGACCACACCCACGGGTGGGTGAGGCCAACACCGATTACTTGGCGGCCGGGGCCTTGGCGTAACGGTTGCGGAAGCGCTCGACGCGACCACCCATGTTGTCCACGCTCTTTTGGGTGCCGGTGTAGAAGGGGTGCGATTCGCTGGAGGTATCCAACTTGTACAGGGGCAATTCGCGGCCGTCTTCCATCTTGATCATCTCTTTGGTGTTCGCGCAAGAGCGGGTCACAAATTTGAAACCGTTGGAGAGGTCGACGAAGCACACGTCGCGGTAGTTGGGGTGAATGCCTTCTTTCATGGCGATGTCCTTGGGGTCAGGTGCGGCAGCCGCCGTGAAACCGTTTCACGGTACTTGTCGCAAGTTGCAAAGCTTTGGATTATACGACGAAGACGGGGTTTAACCGCCGCGGCGCATCATGTCAAAGAACTCGGAGTTGTTCTTGGTCGCTTTCATGCTCTTCAAGACCATCTCCATGGCTTCGATTTCGTCCATGTTGTACATGAACTGGCGCAGGATGCGGGTCTTTTGCAAGATCTCGGGCTGCAGCAGCAACTCTTCGCGACGCGTGCCGCTGCGGTTGAGCTGGATCGAAGGGAAGACGCGTTTTTCGTACAAACGGCGGTCGAGGTGAATTTCGCAGTTGCCGGTGCCTTTGAACTCTTCAAAGATCACCTCGTCCATGCGGCTGCCGGTGTCGACCAAGGCGGTGGCGATGATGGTCAGCGAGCCGCCTTCTTCGATCTTGCGCGCGGCACCAAAGAAACGCTTGGGGCGCTGCAAGGCGTTGGAGTCCACACCACCGGACAGCACCTTGCCCGAAGAGGGCAAGACGTTGTTGTAGGCGCGGGCCAAACGGGTGATGGAGTCGAGCAAGATGACCACGTCTTTTTTGAGCTCAACCAATCGCTTGGCGCGCTCAATGACCATCTCGGCCACGTGCACGTGGCGCGCGGCGGGTTCGTCAAAGGTCGAGGCAATGACGTCGCCGCGCACGGTGCGCTGCATTTCGGTCACTTCTTCGGGGCGTTCATCGACCAACAGCACCAGCAACTCGACTTCGGGGTGGTTGGCGGTGATGGCGTGGCAGATGTGCTGCATCATGACCGTTTTGCCGCTCTTGGGCGGGGCCACGATCAGGGCGCGCTGGCCGCGACCAATGGGGGCGATGATGTCGATCACGCGACCGGTGATGTTCTCTTCGGTCTTGATGTCGCGCTCCAAACGCATCTGCTCTTTGGGGAACAGGGGCGTCAAGTTCTCGAACATGATCTTGTGCTTGTTGTCCTCGGGGGGCAAGCCGTTGATCTTGTCGAGTTTGTTCAGCGCAAAGTAGCGTTCGCCATCTTTGGGGATTCGAACCTCGCCTTCGATCATGTCACCCGTGTGCAGGTTGAAGCGGCGGATTTGGCTCGGCGAGATGTAAATGTCGTCGGTGGACGCGGTGAAACTGGTGTCCATGTTGCGCAAAAAGCCGAAGCCGTCGGGCAAGACTTCAAGCACGCCGTCGGCGTTCACGAGTTCACCGCCCTTGGCGCGCTTTTTGATGATGGCAAACATCAGTTCTTGTTTGCGCATGCGGCCGGTGTTCTCGATTTCGAGGGCTTCGGCCTGCTTGAGGACTTCAGACACGTGCAGTGCCTTGAGTTCGTTGAGGTGCATTTAAATCACTCCTAGGAGGAGTTGAGTCAGGAATCGGGGGGGAGTGCGTTCATGGCCACTGGGTGGGGGCTCAAACGCTGTGGGTTGATCGACCGTGGGGTAGGGCCGATAAAGAAAGATTATGACAGGAAAAAAACGGGGACTTTGGACACGCACAGTCTTGCTGTGCGTGTGTCCTGTGCTTCAAGCCAGTTGTTGGTCGATGAAGGCGGTGAGTTGCGCCTTGGTCAGGGCGCCCACTTTGGTCGCAGCGATCTGGCCGTCTTTGAACATGATCAAGGTGGGGATGCCACGGATGCCGAACTTGGCGGGCACGTCGCGGTTCTCGTCCACGTTGACTTTGGCGACTTGCACACGGCCTTGGTAGGCACCGGCCACTTCGTCCAAGATGGGGGCGATCATTTTGCAAGGGCCACACCACTCGGCCCAGAAGTCCACCAGCACGGGGGCGGTCGATTCCAGTACGTCGGCTTGGAAGCTGGCATCGGAAACGTGTTTGATCAGGTCACTCGCCATGATTCATCCTAAAAACGTTGAACAAGGAGGTTACAGTTTGCGCTCAACCTTGAGCCGAGTAGGTCCAAGGGTGCAATGACCGCATTGTGACAGAAACGCCCAGAACATGACGACCGCCGCCAAGCCCGCCCCCGATCCTTTTGCCTTGGACCCGGACCATCCCTCCCAGCAACAGTGGCGGCGCTGCCTAGGGGTGCTGAGTGAATGGATGTCGGCCAAGGGCATCAACCCCGCGCGCACCGTGGTCTTGGTGCCTTATGCGCAGCTCATGAACGAAGCCCGCCTCGCTTGGACCCAACTTCAACCCTCGGGCTTTGTGCCTCAGTTTGTGACCACCCGCCAGTGGGCCAGCAGTGCGCAAGCCTTTGAGCCCGGCAGCATGGACTTCAGTGGTGACCTGGCCCGTGATGCCTGGGTGGCGCAGGCTTGGGTGCATCGAACAACCCACACGCCCATGGGCTCGGGCATGACCTCGGTGATGGCCAGCCGGCTGATGGAGTCGACCCAACAGATGGCGGTATTGGCCGCGTCGGTGCCGCCCGAGGAACGACCCGATTGGGGGCCGGGTGTGCAAGCCCGTTGGCCGGCCCTGCCGCCTAGCCTGCAATGGGAAGCTTGGGTGGCACAGTTGGCTTTGTTGTGGGCCGGTTCATCGGCCTATGCCACCGATGTGTTGTGGGGACCGAGCATGGCGCCCGGTGTGTGTGCCGATGCTTTGGTGGTTCTGAACGGTTTACAGCCCGACCCTTTGGCCCAAGCCTTGCTCGATCGGTGGGGTGAGCGGGCCACGCAGCTGGTCTTGTGGGCAGCGTCACCCGCTGCCAGCCTGACCCAAGGTCACGCTTGTGAAGGCGCTGAAGACGAGGCCCAGCGCGCGGCAGCCTGCGTCGTGCAACACCTCAACGCCGGGCGCTTGCCCGTGGCCTTGGTGGCCAACGACCG
>JBFZCK010000157.1:0-6479 GCA_041307965.1 Burkholderiales bacterium
ACTCTTCTTTGGTCAGGGGTGCCCAGACGAAGTCCACGCCCTTGAGGTTGGTGTAGCCGTGGTGCACCACGTTGTGACCCACTTCCCACAGGCTGTAGGGCGTGAGCGAGGGCAAAAAGGCCAAACGGCCGAGCCAGCGGTTCAGGCCGCGGTGCGGGGTGTAACTTTGGTGGCAAGCATCGTGGCCGATGATGAACAAACGACCGATCATGAAGCCCGCGGCCAAGGCGCACAACAACTTGGCCCACCAAGCTTCCAGCGCCACTGTGCCCACCATCAGGGCTGAGAACAAAACCAAATCCAAGGCCAGCAAGGCCACGCCCGTGGCCGTGCGGCGCTCAACGAGGGGGGCAAGCCACTCGCGAATGATTTTTCGGTGGGGCAAAGGTTGGCCCGCAGGGATGGGCGAGGGGGCGGAGGCTGGGTGGATGGCTTGGGTCATTTCAAACAAAATCAACAAAACTACCGAATGGTAGCCCGTCAACCATGACAACAACTTGACACAAGTCAAGAGCCCCTAAAAAGTCGGCCTAGACAAACCGCCTCAGGTTTTGGGCAGGGTCACGCCCACTTGGCCTTGGTACTTGCCGCCGCGGTCTTTGTAGCTGGTTTCGCACACGTCGTCTTTGTCGCTTTCGAAGAACAAGACTTGGGCACAGCCCTCGCCCGCGTAAATCTTGGCGGGCAGTGGCGTGGTGTTGGAGAACTCCAAGGTCACATAGCCTTCCCACTCGGGCTCGAAGGGGGTGACGTTGACGATGATGCCGCAGCGCGCATACGTGCTCTTGCCCAAACACACGGTCAGCACGTTGCGCGGGATGCGGAAGTACTCCATGGTGCGGGCCAAGGCGAAGCTGTTGGGCGGGATGATGCAAACGTCCGACTCGATGTCCACAAAACTTTTGGGATCGAAGTTCTTGGGATCGACCACCGTGCTGTAGATGTTGGTGAAGACCTTAAATTCGGGCGCGCAGCGGATGTCGTAGCCGTAGCTGCTGGTGCCGTAGCTGACGATTTTTTCGCCCGCGGCGTTTTGGCGGATTTGGCCGGGCTCGAAGGGCTCGATCATGCCGTGCTGCTCAGCCATGCGGCGAATCCATTTGTCCGATTTGATGCTCATCGTGCAGTCCTTGATGTGATGGGCCGATTTTAGTGGCCTGAAGCAGCTGCAAAAAAAAGGGCTGCCGAAGCAGCCCTTTGGGGGTTGAGCGGCCAGGCCGATCAGTTGGGCACTTTGCCTTCCACGCCTTTGACGTAGAACTTGATGCCGCCCATGAAGGCGTCGTCGGCCACGGTGCCTTTGGCCAGCACTTCCTTGCCGTCTTGACCCATGATGGGGCCAGTCCAGGGGTGGAAGCTGCCGTCTTTCAGGCCGGCTTTGATCGTGTCGACCTTGGCCTTGGCTTCGGCGGGCACGTCGTCGGCGACGGACACCATGTCAATGGCGCCTTCTTTCACGCCCCACCACACGCCACCGGTGCTCCAAGTGCCTTCCAAGGCGTCTTTGGTGGCCTTGATGTAGTAAGGCGCCCAGTTGATCACGGCCGAGCCCAAGTGGGCTTTAGGACCGTAGGCGGTCATGTCGGAATCCCAACCAAAGGCGCGCTTGCCCATTTTCTCAGCGGTTTGCAACACAGCCGACGAGTCGGTGTTTTGGAACAGCACGTCAGCACCTGCGTTGATCAACGAGGTCGCGGCTTCGGTTTCTTTGGGTGGATCGAACCAGCCGTTGACCCAAACCACTTTGGTCTTGATCTTGGGGTTCACGGACTGAGCGCCCAAAGTGAAGCTGTTGATGTTGCGGATGACTTCGGGAATTGGAATCGAAGCGACCACGCCCAAGGTGTTGCTCTTGGTCATGCTGCCGGCGATCACGCCAGCCATGTAAGCGCCTTCGTAGGTGCGGCTGTCGTAGGTGCGCAGGTTGGCGGCGGTTTTGTAGCCGGTGGCGTGCTCAAACTTCAAGGCGGGGAAGTCGGTGGCGACTTTGAGCATGGGCTCCATGTAGCCGAAGGTGGTGCCGAAAATCAGCTGGTTGCCTTGGCTGGCCAAGTCGCGAATCACGCGCTCGGCGTCGGCGCTCTCAGGCACGTTCTCCACGAAGCTGGTGACGATCTTGTTGCCGAACTCGGCTTCCAAGGCTTTGCGACCGTTGTCGTGCGCAAAGGTCCAGCCGCCGTCGCCCACAGGGCCGACGTAGGCGAATGCAATTTTTAATGGCTCTGCGGCCGGTGCGGCTGCAGGCGCAGCGGCTTCTTCTTTTTTGCCGCAACCGATCAGGACGGCAGCGGACAAGGCGCCGATGGTGGCGACCTTGATCCAGGAACGTTTGTTCAAGTTCATCGTGGTTTCCTTGCAGGACAGGGTGGTGAGGGTGGTTCTTCAACTGGCATACCCCAATCCCGAGTGGGTTGGGCTGCACGCCATATTATGCGCCGGGGTAAAAGGGCTTTCCAATGGCGCTGGGCATGTTCACCCGGATCCAAGTGGGGTTGCGCGAAATCAGCACCAAGACCACGATGGTGGCCACGTAGGGCAGCATGGTCAGGAATTGGCTGGAGATCTCCACCCCCGCGCCTTGCAAATGGAACTGCAGCATGGTGACGCCACCGAACAAATACGCACCCAACAAGACCCGAGCGGGTCGCCAGGTGGCGAAGGTCGTCAGGGCCAAAGCGATCCAGCCTTTGCCAGCGATCATGCCCTCGACCCACAGCGGCGTGTACACCGTGGACACATAAGCCCCGGCCAAACCACACAAAGCACCGCCGGCCATCACGGCCCACAAACGGATGAGGCGAACCCGGTAACCCAAGGCGTGGGCCGATTCGGGGCTCTCACCCACGCTGCGCACGATCAGCCCGGCGCGGGTGCGGTAGAAAAAGAACATCAGGCCCACGGCCAGCGCCACGGCGATGTAGACCATGGGGTGGTGGCGAAACAGGGCCGGCCCCACCCAGGGCAGATCGGCCAACCACGGGATGGCGTAAGAAGCCTGCTCGGGCAATTTGGCTTTGACGTACTCCACACCCACAAAGGCCGAGAAGCCCCCACCAAAGAGGCTCAGCGCCAAGCCGGTGGCGTATTGGTTGGTGTTGAGCCAAATCACCAGCACACCAAAGACCGCGGCCAAAACAGCGCCCGCGAGCATGCCCGCGCCAAAACCGAGCCAGGTGTTGCCGGTGTGGACCACCGCGGCAAAGCCCGCCAAGGCCGCACACAACATGATGCCTTCAGCACCGAGGTTGACCACGCCGGCTTTTTCGTTGATGAGCAAACCCAGGGCCGCGATGGCCAAGACCGTTCCCGCACTCAACGAGGACCCGATCAACAAAGCAATGGATTCCATGATCAGCCCCTTATTTCTTCCACACCAAGCGGTACGCGATCAGGGTGTCGCAAGCCAACAAGGTGAACAACAGCAGGCCTTGGAACACGCCCGTGATCGATTTGGGCAAGCCCATGCGCGACTGCGCCAGTTCGCCGCCGATATAAAACATGCTCATCAAAATGGCCGAGAAGACCATGCCCACCGGGTGCAAGCGTCCCACAAAGGCCACGATGATGGCGGCAAAACCGTAGCCCGCGGGCACATACGGTGTGAGCTGACCGATCGGGCCGGCCACTTCCAAGGCACCGGCCAAACCAGCCGCACCCCCCGAGATCAACAAGGCTGTCCACAAAGCACGGCGCGAAGAAAAGCCCGCGTAGCGCGCTGCCGCGGGGGCCAGGCCACCCACGGTTTGGGCAAAACCCGCCACGGTTCGGAACAAAAACACCCACACCGCGCCCGCCCCCACCAAGGCCAGGATCAGACCGATGGTGATGCGCGAGCCGTCCATCAAACGCGGCATTTGGGTGACGGCTTCGAAGGTTTTGGTTTGCGGGAAGTTGTAACCCTGCGGGTCTTTCCAAGGCCCATAGACCAAGAAATTCAACAACTGGATGGCCACGTAGACCAGCATCAAGCTGACCAAGATTTCGTTGGCGTTGAAGCGGTCGCGCAGCCAAGCGGTGATGGCCGCCCAGAACATGCCCCCGGCCACACCGGCCACCAAGACAGCAGCGATGATCCAGCTGCCGGTTTGGCTGTCGGCCATCAAGGCCACGCCCGAGGCCGTGACCGCGCCGATCACAAACTGGCCTTCGGCGCCGATGTTCCACACATTGGAGCGAAAACACACGGCCAAACCCAAAGCAATGATGAGCAAGGGCGTGGCCTTGACCATCAGCTCGGACAAAGCGTAAGGGGTTTTGATCGGGTCCCAGAAGAAGACCTGCAAACCGCGCACCGGGTCTTTGCCCAGCGCACTGAACAACAACACACCGATGACCATGGTGATGACCACCGCCAAGATCGGTGAGGCAACGCCCCACACGGCGGAGGGTTGGGGTCGGGCTTCAAGACGCAACATGGGACGCTTCTTCCGTTGAGGGTGTGCCGCTCCACAAGCCCGACATCCACTGCCCGATCAGCTCGACCGTCGCATCGGCGCGGTTCAAGCTGGGCGAGAGTTGGCCTTTGGCAATGACGTGCAAGCGGTCGCTGATATCAAACAATTCGTCGAGTTCTTCGCTGACCACCAACACGGCGCAGCCGGCGTCGCGCAAAGCCAAGATCTCGGCGCGGATTTGCGCAGCCGCGCCCACGTCCACGCCCCAAGTGGGTTGGCTCACGATGAGCAGCTGGGGCTGCGCTTCGATCTCGCGACCGACGATGAATTTTTGCAAATTGCCACCTGAGAGCGACTTGGCCGCGGCCTGTGGCCCATTGGCCTTGACTTTGTAGCGCTCGATGATGGCTTGGGCTTGGTCGCGCAGGGCCCCCAGCTGCAACCAACCGCCTTTGCCAACCGCGTCGGCGCGCGTGAGCAAGAGGTTGTGCGCCAACGACAGGGTGGGCACCGCGCCACGGCCCAAGCGCTCATCGGGCACGAAGTGCAGACCCAAGCGGCGTCGCTGCACCGGGTTGGCCTGCGACACGTCATGGTCGCGCACCGAGATGCTGCCCGCCGTGGCACGCACGTCCTCGCCCGACAAAGCGTAGAGCAACTCGCTTTGGCCGTTGCCCGACACGCCGGCAATGCCCACGACCTCACCGGCACGAACCTCAAAGCTCACGCCCAACAAATCGGTGCCAAAAGGGTCGTCGCTGTTCAGGCTCAAGCGGTCCACGCGCAACACGGTGGCGCCGCCACGGGCTTCGCGTGGGGTCATGACGGCGGGCTCGGCGCCGATCATCAAACGCGACAAAGACGCGTTGCTTTCTTGGCGCGGGTCGCACACGCCCGTGACTTGACCGCCGCGCAAGACCGTGCAATGGGTGCACAGGGCGCGGATTTCGTGCAGCTTGTGGCTGATGTAGAGGATGCTGCAGCCCTCAGCGGCCAAGCGGCGCAACACCACAAACAGCTTCTCCACCGCTTGTGGCGTGAGCACCGAGGTGGGCTCGTCCAAGATGAGCAACTGAGGCTGGGTGAGCAAAGCGCGCACGATTTCCACGCGCTGCATCTCACCGACCGACAAGGTGTGCACTGGGCGCTCGGTCTCGATCTCCAAACCGTATTGCTCGGCCTTGCTGCGGATGCTCTGGCGCACGTCGTCGAGCGACAAGGACTTGTCCAAGCCCAACCACACGTTTTCGGCCACGGTCAGCGTGTCGAACAGGCTGAAGTGTTGGAACACCATGCTGATGCCCAACGCGCGCGCCTCTTGGGGGTTGCGAACCTGGACGACTTGGCCGTTGAACACCACCTCGCCTTCGTCGGGCTTGACCGCGCCGTAGATGATTTTCATCAGCGTCGATTTGCCGGCGCCGTTTTCACCCAACACGGCGTGGATCTCACCAGGGGCCACATCCAAGGACACCGATTGGTTGGCCACCACGCCGGGGTAGCGCTTGGTGATGCCGCGAAGTTGCAAACGGGGGGTGCTCATGTGGGATTCGCAGTCAAAGGAAGGGGCAATTGGTCGGCGCTGATTTTCACCTGTTCTCGCAGCCATTTTCCCGCCAGCGAGGTGTGGCTGCGTTCGTGCCACAACTGGTAATAGACCATCTTGGGAAATTCGACCGGGCAAGGCAGCAAAGCCAAACCGCGCTGCGCCTGCGGGCCTTGCAAAAAGCGTTGGCAGTATTGCCGCCCCGTGGTCAAGACCAAGCGGCTGCCCACCACCATTTGCGGCATCAAACCAAAGTGGGCGCAGCGCGCGGTGATGCGCCGCGCCAAGCCCAAACGGTCCAGGTGTTCGTCGATCACGCCGCGCCACCCGGGGTAGGCCGGCGTGGGGGCGATGTGTTCGCCAGCCAGCCAGTCCTGCACCGCCCAACCGCGGCGCACCGCCGGGTGCTGGGCGCTGACCAAACACACCACCTCGTCTTCAAACAAAGGCGCTCGGTGCAACTCGGCGCTGGGCTCGGCCCAGTTGCCGATCACCACGTCCACCGCCCCCTGCCCCAAGTCGGCCGCGTATTGGGCTTG
>JBFZCK010000158.1:0-2599 GCA_041307965.1 Burkholderiales bacterium
CGGCGCATCGTGAACTTCTCGGTTTTGGCGGTGTAGCGCTCCACCACCTTGGCTTTGTGCAAACGCAGACCGATGGCCTTGGGGTCGAAGTTCTGCGCCTCGAAAGCATCCACCAGCCCCAAGCGCACAAGGTCGCTGAGCTTGACCTCGAGTGGCATGGTGCAGCAGTTGGCCTGACAGGTGTTGCACAGGCCTTTTTTGTAACGGGTCCAGGTGTCGACTCGGTCGACATCGACCACGCTGATGGGGCTGCGCATGGGGCTTCTTTCGGTCGGTTTCAGTGCGCGCCGGTGGCACCGGGGCGGGTTTTGTAAAAGGTCAAAGGGCTTTCTTGCGCCGCTTGCAAGACGCGGGGTTTGATCTTGCCGACCACGTGCATTTCACAGGGTTTGCAGTCAAAGCGCAGGGTGAGCTTTTCTTTGCCGTTGATGAGCTGCATGGGCTCGGCCTTGACCGTGCCTTGCACACCGGTCACGCCCTTGGCCTGCTTGGGGCACAGGCTGAGCGAGAAGCGCACGCAGTGTTTGGTGATCATCAAACTCACCTCGCCGAGCTCTTCTTGGGCTTCGTAAGCCGCGTCGATGACCTTCACGCCATGTTTGGCGTAGAAGTTTCGGGCTTGGTGGTTGAAGACGTTGGCCAAATAGCTCAGCGTGTCTTCGGGGTAGGGCACGGGTGGAACCACCGGGGTGGCGCGAGGCAGCCGTTGCCAAGCGGCGGCGCGCGCGGCTTCCAAGGCCGCCACGGCGTCACGGCGCAAGGCGTTGAGTTGCGAGGCGGGCACGAACCACGGCTGGCTCAGGCGCAAGTCGATGTGGTGCGGCGCAAACAGCGTGTCGCCAAAGCGGTCGAGTTGCTCGCGCAGCTTGGTCTCGGCCATGCCGGGGTCTTTGGCCAGTTGCAGCGGCCCAGGCATGTTGGCGCTGGCGCTGTGTCCGTCTTCGTCGGTCAAGCTCAGTTGCAAGCCACCCTCGGCGTCGCTCAAGCTGACCCACACACCGATGTGGCGCTCGGCGGATTTTTTCTCCAAGGTGCGCACCCAATTCATGTCTCGGTTGCGGTTGACCACCACACCTTTGCGCAAATCTTTAAAGCCGTCCATCGGGTCTTTGGGCCAGAGTTGCCACACACCAGCACCGCTGCCGGCTTCGGCGCGGTTGATCTGCAGGCCGATGAGCTCTTTTTGCAGGTCGTGGTAGCACAGGCCGTCGCCGTTGTGGAGCTCGGTGGTGGGGTCGTCGACCGTGATCTCGAGGTGATCGGGCATCACGCGGCTGACCCAGCCGATGGGCTGGCCGGGGTTTTTGGGGGTGTCGAAGGCGCCGATGTCTTCTTTTCGCCCTTGGACGAAGTAGTCGGTGAATTCGCGGTTGAAGTTTTGGTTGGGGTCGGGCTGGAAGTGCAGGGTGCACTCACCGCTGGCGCTGCGCGAGAGGGGCTGGGCGCTGTGTTCGCGTTCCTCCAAGATCTCGTCGAGCAGCACGCGGTAGTGGCCGGTGATGTTCTTCACATAGGCCATGTCTTTGTAACGGCCTTCGATCTTGAAGCTGCGCACGCCCGCGTCGATGATTTGGCGCAGGTTGTCGCTTTGGTTGTTGTCCTTCATCGACAACACGTGTTTGTCGTGCGCGACGATGCGGCCTTGGGCGTCTTTGACCTCGTAAGGCAAACGGCAGGCCTGAGAGCAGTCGCCGCGGTTGGCGCTGCGCCCGGTGTGCGCGTGGCTGATGAAACACTGGCCGCTGTAGGCCACACACAGCGCGCCGTGCACAAAAAACTCCATCACCGCGCGACCCGGCGCATCGTGGGGGCCCAAGGCGCGGTCGATGGCGGCGATTTGTGGCAGCGTGAGCTCGCGCGCCAAGACGATTTGTGAGAGGCCCGCGTCTTGCAAAAACCGGGCTTTCTCGGGCGTGCGGATATCGGTTTGGGTGCTGGCGTGCAACTGCAGCGGGGGCATGTCGATCTCCAACAAGCCCATGTCTTGGATGATGAGCGCGTCCACACCCGCGTCGTACAGTTGCCAAGCCAGTTGGCGGGCCGGCTCCAGCTCGTCGTCGCGCAGGATGGTGTTCATCGTGACGAAGATGCGGCTGTTGAAGCGGTGGGCGTATTGCACCAAACGCGCGATGTCTTGCACCGTGTTGTCGGCCGCGGCGCGTGCGCCAAAAGACGGCCCACCGATGTAGACCGCGTCAGCGCCGTGGTTGATGGCTTCGATGCCGATGTCGGCGTCGCGGGCAGGGGCGAGGAGTTCGATGTGGTGGGGCAGCATGGGGACGGGCCAAAGGCCAAGACGGGCGCAGACGGGCTGCGGTGGCCCGTATTGTCCCCGACTTCAGGCGGTGCAGAAAGGCCGCAAAAATTGACCCGCCACGAACAGGTCTTGCTCGATGGCACGGCGCACACCGGCGCTGTCGCGGCGGCTGAGCGCATTCATGGCCTCGCCGTGGGCGTGGTTGATGACGTTTTGGGCCGCCTGCACCTCAAAGAGCCGGTTGGACAAGGGGCCGATCTTGAGCCAAACCGTTTCGATCAGGCCCATGAGCGTGGGCGAGGCCGCGGCCAGGTAGAGCCGGCGGTGGAAGTCCTCGTTGGC
>JBFZCK010000159.1:0-4711 GCA_041307965.1 Burkholderiales bacterium
TGGGGCTGGTGGATGCTTTCGAGGCGCAGAACTTCGACCCCAAGGCCATCGGTCTGCGTTTGCACAAAGCCAAGGTGGTGGAGCGCTACACCGCCAAAACCGAGAAGTTCACGATGCGCCGCCGCGCCGACGGCGATTGCCAGTTTTTGGACGAGCGCACACGCCGCTGCACGGTCTACGCCGACCGCCCCGACACCTGCCGCCTGCACCCCCAAGTCGGTCCGCGACCGGACTTTTGCCCTTACGGCACGCACCGACCCGTGCGTTGAGGGCACAAAAAAACCCGCTGTGTTTACACAGCGGGTTTCAAAGAGAACTTCTCCGTTTCAAGCTGGCACGGGGCCAGCCAGAGATCAGAAGTTGTAACGCAGACCAGCGGCGACCTTGGTGCTCTTGACTTCAGCGTTGGTATCAGCAGCGGTCACAGTGCTTTGGACAAAGCCGGTGTAGACAGCGGCTTGCTTGGTCCAGTTGTAAATGACATGTGCACCAAATGCGGTGGAATCGCTTTGATCCTGGCCAGCCATAGAGGTGGTTTCAGAGGCGTAACCCAAGGCCAAGGTGGTCGTGTCATTGAGGGCTGTGCTCACGCTCAGTGAGTAGCCGGCATCTTTCCAATCCGTGCCACTGGCATCCACGCTGGCCTGCTGGTAACCAGCACCGACCGTGGCAGCGCCCAAGTTGTAGGATGCACCCACGATCATGGCGGTGGTCTTTTCGCCAGCCAAAGCGCCTTCACCCAAATGCATGGTCGAAGCCACTTGCTCGTAACCAACGCTCAGGCTCAAAGGACCGGTGGCGTAGTTGGCGCCCAAGCCCACGTAAGGAACGGAGTCCGCGGTCTCGGTTTTGTCTGCACTGTTGGCGTACAGCACGGTGGCGTTGAAGCCGTTCATGTCTGGAGTCGAGTACGAGATCGACTTCTTGGCGTTGCCCCAACCGGTGTTGCCGTTGTCACCATGCACACCGTTGTACCAAGCGGCATTGGCTGCGGAAAAACCGTTGTATTCCAATTGGTCGAAGCCCCAAGCGCTGTCGTATGGGGTCCACTGCAGACCTGCAGTCACGTTACCAAAACCACCGTTCAAGCCAATGGTTGCAACACGGTTGGCTTTGATGGTGTCGGAATTACCCGTTGCATCGACACGAAACTCATAACGAGCTGCGGCCTTAACGCCACCGGTCAAATCGTGGTCGGCCTTCACGCCGAAACGGCTGCCTTCGTAGTTGCCGCTGGTCACTTCCAGGCCTTGGTCGACACCACCGGTGGTGGTCTTGCTGGAGACACCCAGATCAACCTTACCGTAAACCGTGACTTGAGCAGATGCTGAACCAAAGGCGGCCAATGCGGCCAGAGCAACGAGTGTCTTTTTCATGTGAACCTCAAAAAAATGGGTGGATGGCTTGGGAATCAAGCTGGATGAATTCAATCACTGGCCCCCCTTCTGAGGCATCGTGGAAACCCTTGAAAGTTCAAATACATAAATTGGATGTAGCAAACATGCAACGCCACCAAGCCGCCCATTAAAACCTCAGGTACCCAAAACAATTCACAGAAAAATCGCTCAGCGATGTGGCAATTGTGGGACCTTAGAAAATGTGACTTAAACTGAACAGGCCATCCACATCGTTATCCCCGATCGCTCGTGTGACGCAAAGCAAGGCATTGTGCGAAGAGCAGGGATACGCGGTTGACACCATTTGATTCACCTAGGAGATATCCATGAAACCCATGTTCACGACAAAACGCCTGAGCGCCACGGCAGTGGTCGCTGCCGTTGCTGCACTGTTGACCCCCGCCATGGCGCAAGCCCAGGTGTCTTACAACATCGGCATCGTGTCTTTGTACAAAGCCAGCGGTAACGATCAGGACGACAAACAAGCCGACGAATCCACCGCCAAAAATTTCCGCCCCGCCCTGCAAGGTGGTGTGGACTACAGCTTCGGCAACGGCCTGTACATCGGCAACTGGAACTCCACCGGTTCGTTCGGCAACGGCAGCATGGAAATTGACCTCTACGGCGGCTACGGCGGTGAGATCACCAAAGACCTGTCCTACGACTTGAACTTGGCCACCTACATTTACCCAGGCGCCGATGACGGCTGGAACGGCAGCGAAGCCGCACTCAAATTGACCTACCAATTCGCATCCATCAAGTACGTTCATGGTCTGGGCGACTACGACGGCAGCAACAAGGTGGTCTTGGGCGTGAAGATGGCGGCCACCGACAGCCTGTCTCTCTCTGCCGATTACCACATCCGCAACAAAAGCGGCCCAGAGAGTTTCGTCTTGGGCGCCAGCTACGACATGGGCAATGCCTTGACCGCATCGGCGACCGTTTCGGGCACCGATAACGACTCAACCAGCGGCAAAACCCGCTTGGTCTTCGGTCTGAGCAAAGGCTTCTGATCGCGATGGACCGGGGTTACCCGGTCCGTTCGACAACGGTCAGTCCCAAGCCAAGCCCTCTCGGGCTTGGCTTTTTTTATGGGCTTTAGGCCACCCAACGGCGCGCGTTGCGCCACAGTCGCATCCAAGGGCTGTGTGCGTCCATGCCGCCCGAGGCGCTGAGGTCGGTCCAGCTCATTTGCACGTTGCGGAACACCCGCTCGGGGTGCGGCATCATGGCCGTGAAGCGGCCATCGGCGGTCGTGACCGCCGTCAAACCACCGGGGCTGCCGTTGGGGTTGAGCGGGTACTGCTCGGTGGCCGCACCGAAGTGGTCCACAAAGCGCATCGCGCCCAAGGCCTGCGCGGCGTTGCCGCGGTGATTGAAGTTGGCGTAGCCCTCGCCATGCGCCACGGCGATTGGCAAGCGGCTGCCCGCCATGCCTTGCAAGAACACGCTGGGCGACTCCAACACCTCGACCATGGACAAGCGTGCTTCAAAGCGCTCGCTTTGGTTCGTGGTGAATCGTGGCCAGGCTTGTGCGCCGGGAATGATGTCGGCCAATTCGGCGAACATTTGGCAGCCATTGCACACACCCAAACCAAAGGTGTCGGTGCGCTCAAAAAAGCGTTGAAACTGTTCGGAGAGTTGGGGGTTGAAGGTGATGGAGCGCGCCCAGCCGATGCCCGCACCCAAGGTGTCGCCGTAGCTGAAACCGCCACACGCCACCACGCCTTTGAAGTCGGCCAGTTGGGCGCGGCCGCTTTGCAAGTCGGTCATGTGCACGTCGTGCGCTTCAAAGCCGGCCTCGTGGAAGGCGTAGGCCATCTCGACGTGGGAGTTCACGCCCTGCTCGCGCAGGATCGCCACTTTGGGGCGCGAGAGGTTCAGGAACGGTGCGGCCACGTTCTCGGTGGGATCAAAGCTCAGAGAGACGTGCATGCCAGGGTCTTGTGCCAAGCCCGCCGCGGCGTGTTCGGCATCGGCCCCGACGGGGTTGTCGCGTTCGCGGGCGATGCGCCAGCTCACGCTGTCCCAGACCTGGTGCAGGTCGAACAGCTCGGCGCTGAAAATCGCTTGGGTGTCGCGCCAAATTTGCAACTGGCCTTTGCCCGCGTCCATGGTCGAACTGGCGGGGCGGGTTTTGCCAATCACATGGCTGTGCTGGCTCAGGCCGTGCTCGCGCAAGGTCTGCATGACCTCGCTGCGAACGGCGGTGGGCACTTGCAAGACCACGCCCAGCTCTTCGTTGAACAAGGCCTTGAGCGTGCGTTCGTGGCGGCGCACGCTGACCTGCTTGGCCCAGTTCTTGGCGTCGCCATGATCGGCCCGGCTGTCGCTGATGCCGTCGCCTTCGGTGACCAACATGTCCACGTTGAGCGCCACACCCACGTGGCCTGCAAATGCCATCTCGGCCACCGCGGCCAAGAGGCCTCCATCGCTACGATCGTGGTAGGCCAAGAGGTGGCCTTGGGCTCGCAAGGCGTTGACCGCGTTCACCAAGGAAACCAAGTCTTGTGGGTCGTCCAAATCGGGCACACCGTCGGCGGTGGGGCAACCGCTTTGGCCCATGACTTGGCCCAAGAGGCTGCCGGCCATGCGTTGGCGGCCACGGCCCAAGTCGACCAAGATCAGGCTGGTGTCGTCGATCTGTGCGTTGAGTTGGGGCGTGAGCGTGCCGCGCACATCGGGCAGGCTGGCAAAGGCGGTGACGATCAGGCTGACCGGCGAGACCACTTTGTGCGCTTGGCCTTCGTGTGTCCATTGCGTGCGCATCGACAAACTGTCTTTGCCCACGGGGATCGAAATGCCCAAGGCGGGGCACAGTTCCAAGCCCACGGCTTTGACGGTGTCGTACAGCGCGGCGTCTTCACCGGCTTCGCCGCAAGCGGCCATCCAGTTGGCCGAGAGCTTGACGCGGTCCAGCGCCATCGGCGCGGCCAAGAGGTTGGTGATGGCCTCGGCCACCGCCATGCGACCCGATGCGGGCGCGTCCAGCGCGGCCAACGGCGTGCGCTCGCCCATGGCCATGGCTTCACCGGCAAAGCCATGGTGGTCGGCCAGGGTCACGGCGCAATCGGCCACCGGCACCTGCCAAGGGCCGACCATTTGGTCGCGGTGGGTCAGGCCACCCACCGTGCGATCGCCAATGGTGATGAGGAAACGTTTGGACGCCACGGTGGGGTGACTCAGCACCCCAATGACGGCTTGCTGCAGGTCCACGCCATCGAGGTTGAGCGGCGTGAAGGTTTTGGCCACGCGCTGCACATCGCGGTGCATTTTGGGCGGCTTGCCCAAGAGCACGTTCATGGGCATGTCCA
>JBFZCK010000160.1:0-2908 GCA_041307965.1 Burkholderiales bacterium
GGGGTGCCCACGATGTAGGTGCCCACCGGCATGATGCGCGGTGCAATTTCAGGGGCCACCGCAGGCCCATGCACGGGCAACAAACAATTGCCCGCCAGCACCGCAAAGCGCGCGCGCACCTGGCCTTGTGCGGTATGGGCACACACCACGTCGCCGCGGTCCAAAGCGGTCACGGGTGAGCCTTCAAACAAACGCACCCCCGCGGCTTGGGCGGCACGCGCCAAACCCAGCGCGTATTTGAGCGGGTGCAAATGGCCCGAGCGCGACTCGCGCACCGCCGCTCGGTAGCGCGGGCTGCGGATGTGGCGCTGCACATCGTCGCCTTCGGCCCAATCCACCTCAATGCCTTTGGACGACAAAAACTCGGCCTCTTCGCGCAAAGCCCGTACTTTGCTGGCCGAATCGGCCACGTACACATAGCCCGGCACCCAATCGCAATCGATCTGGTGTTCGCGCATGCGCTCTTGCAACAAGTCCACCGCTTGCACCGACATGTCCCAAGCGCGCTGCGCGTCAACCGCACCCAGCTGTTCTTCAAACGGCCCTTGCCCGCTGGCAAAACCCACGATGGCTTGGCCGCCGTTGCGCCCACTCGCGCCCGAGCCCACGCGGTCGGCCTCGAGCACCACCACGTCCAGCCCTTTTTTCGCCAAATCGAGTGCGGCCGACAAACCCGCAAAACCCGCCCCGATCACCACCACATCGGCTTGCAAAGTGTCTTGCAAAGGTGGCTGGGGCGCGAGCCGCTGCGCGCTGGCCTCGTAGTAACTGCGTTGGTTGAGTTGCGTGTCGCTGCGCAGCAAACTGGACGAGCCCAACATCATGGACGCACCCCTTGGCGTTTGGCCACTTCGCCGCTCAGGTAAGTCCAAACGAAGGTGGCCGCGGCGTTGCTGGTGAGCTCGGCGTGGTCGTAAGCGGGGGCCACTTCCACACAGTCCATGCCCACCCAATTCATGGGCTGCAACTCTTCGAGCAGCGTCAGCACCTGCGAGCTCGTCATGCCGCCCGGCTCCGGTGTGCCGGTGCCCGGTGCAAACGCGGGGTCCAAACAATCGATGTCCAACGTCAGGTAGCAAGGTCGGTCGCCCATGCGCTTTCGGATCGCCGACACCACCGACGCCAAGCCAGCACCATCGCGGCCACGCAATGCACGGGCCGTGAAAATCTCACCCCCTTGATCGGCCACGTACTCACGGGCCGCACGTTCGCCGCTGGAGCGAATACCAATTTGCACCGTGTGCGCGGGGCTGACCAAGCCTTCTTGAATCGCTTCATACGTCCACGTGCCGTGGCCCGAAGGCTCACCAAAGTGGTCGGTCCAGGTGTCGCAATGCGCATCAAAATGCACCAAACCCAGCGCTTGTCCGAAGCGGGCTTTGGCCACGCGCAAGAGCGACAAGGTCACCGAATGATCACCGCCCAAAAACACGCAGTGGTGCCGATCCATCAACAGCGTGGCTTGGCGCTCGATGGCTTCGCGCACCACCGGCAGCGGCGAGGCGTTGGGCAAGACCATGTCCAGCGCATCTCCCACGTGATCGATCGGCGACACATCAAACACCGGGTGGATCGCGTCGCACAACATCAAGCTGGAGGCACGAATGGCTTGAGGCCCAAAGCGCGCGCCCGGTCGGTTCGTCACCACGCCGTCGTACGGCACACCGCAGACCGCAAAAGCTTGTTGGTCCAAAGGGTCAACACCCATGAAACGGTTGGTGTTGTTGGCGTATGCAAAATGAGCCATCGCTGTTTCCTGTTGAATTTAAGGGGTCAATGCGCGCTGGCGAAAGGCCAACGCCGAACCCACCCACAATGCCACGGCCGAGAAGACCAAGCCGCGCTCCAAACCACCCGGGCCGTCGGCAATCAAACCGACCACCGTGGGCCCCACGATCTGACCGGCCGCGAACACGATCGTGAACGCGCTGATGCCCATGCCCCACAAAGCCGGTGGCAAATTGTGACGAACAAAGGCCGTGGTGGAAGCCACGACCGACAAAAACACCGCCCCAAACACCACGCCCGAGAGCAACAGCACCAGCGGCTGTGCCGTCAAAGCGGGCAGCAACGTGGCTGCGCCCAAGAGCGCATTCAAGCGGCCAATGGCTTGTCCATCGCGGTGGCGGTCCAAGAGCCCAGCCCAAATGCGCGAGCCCAGCACGACGGCCGCACCCAAGGCCGCGTAAAACACCGTGATGACCGAGGTCGTCGCACCCTGCTCACGCAAGAGTGCGATCACAAACGTCATGTAGCCGATGTAGCCCACACCAAAGCCGGTGTATCCCGCCAAAGCAAAGCCCATGCGCCGTGGCTCAAACGCTGGCACGGTCGCGGTCGATGCCGCGTGCACGGGATTGGCCGCATCCCATTGACCCAAGACGCGTGCGGGCCAAGCCAAAACCACCGTGGCGAACACACACACCAAAGCCAAACACCACCAGGCCCAGCCCCAAGCGTGCGGCTGCGCTTGAGCCCAGTCCAACACCAGTGGCACCAACAACGCCGACAACACGATGCCAATGCCCGTGCCGCCGTAATACAAACCCAAGAGCCAACCGCTGCGCTGCGGCTGCCGTGCACCCAAACGTGCCGCGAGCAAACCACCCGACACGAAGACCACCGCGCTGGCCACACCGGCCAACAAACGTTGCGCCATCAAAGGCCACACGCTGACAAAAAACCCGCTCAATGCCATGAACACCGAAGCACCGACCGCACCCCACATCAGCAAGGTCGATGGTGACCAGCGCCGCATCAGTGCGGGTGAAGCCAAAGCACCGATCAAATAACCCACCGCATTGGCGGTGTTCATGCCACCGGCCAAGGTGTAAGACCACAACAGGTCCTCGCGCATGGGCGGCAACAACAAACCATACGCAAATCGGGTGATGCCCAGCGACACCGC
>JBFZCK010000161.1:0-3839 GCA_041307965.1 Burkholderiales bacterium
GCGTACATCAAGGCGGGGCCACCGCCCATGTACACGCACACCGAGAGCATCTCTTCGAGTTCGGCGCGGGTGCAACCGAGTTGGACCAAGGCCTTGACGTGAAAGCCGATACAGCCCGAGCAACGCTGGGTCACGGCAATGCTCAGGGCAATCAATTCTTTGTGTTTGGCGCTGAGCGCACCGTCGGTGATGGCGGCTTTGGCCAACTGACCAAAACCCGTCATGGCGGGCGTTTGGGCTTTGCGGAACATCGCCAAGCTGTTGTTGATGTCGCGCATCAATTCATCGTGGTTGAAGGTGCTCATGGGAATTTCCTAAAAAACATGACAATCGTTGAAAAGACCCAAGAGTGTGGCCGGTGAGGTCCCTTCTTCATTTGCGATAAATCAACCGTCCCTGATCGACCCCCATGAATGCCAACTTACTCGCCCTGAGCGCCATCGTGTTGTGGGCCAGCTTGGCCGCCCTGGGTGTGTCGCTGTCGCACGTGCCGCCGTTTTTGCTCACAGGGGTGGCATTGCTCATCGGCAGCGTGATCGCACTGCCCCTGTCGGGCTGGCATTGGCGCCAATGGCGCGTGCCGCCCACGACTTTGGCCCTGGGTGTTTACGGCCTGTTCGGTTTTCACTTTTTGCTCTTCATCGCGCTGCGCCACGCGCCGCCCGTGCCCGCCAATTTGGTCAACTACCTCTGGCCCTTGGGCATGGTCGTCTTGGCGCCGTGGTTGTTGCCGGGCAAACAGCTCACGCGTCGCCACCTCTTCGCGGCGCTGCTCGGTTTTGCGGGTGCGGCCTTGGCCATCGTGGGTGGACGCGGTGGCGCGCTCGAAGCCACTTGGGCGTGGGGATATGTGCCGGCCTTGGCATCGGCCTTTGTGTGGGCCACGTACTCCTTGCTCACGCAGCGCGTGGCGCACTTCCCCACCGCCGCCATCGGCAGTTTTGCCGCCGTCTCGGGCACGCTGTCTTTGTTGTGCCACTGGTGGTTGGAAACGCCCGTGGCGCTCAGCGCACAAGACTGGGGCCTCATGGCCTTGCTGGGGTTGGGCCCCTTGGGTGGGGCCTTCTTTTTGTGGGACGCCGCACTCAAAAAAGGCGACGCCCAACAGATAGGGGTGCTGAGTTTCCTCACACCCCTGCTGTCCACCTTGGTTTTATTGGCCATGCGGGGCGAAAGCCCCAGCGCCAGCGTGGTGCTGGCGGCTTTGATGATCGTGGGCGCGGCCGTGGTCGCGCAATCCAAGGTCAGTGAGCGTCGGCCTGCTTAGCGGCGTTGATGGCTGCGCGGTCATCGCCCTTGGCGCCATTGAAGAACAGGTTCAAGGCCACGGCAGCAATAGAGGCCAACAAGATACCCGATTCGATCAGGGGGTGCAGACCGTGGGGCATCCACTGCTTAAAGTTCGGCGCAATCAAAGGAATCATGCCGATGCCGATCGAGATGGCGACGATCATGGCGTTGAAGCGGTTGTGCTTGAAATCCACGCCCGCCAAGATGCGAATGCCCGTGGCCGCCACCATGCCGAACATGACCAAACCTGCGCCCCCCAACACCACGGTGGGCAAGGACTCGATGAGCGCAGCCATCTTGGGCAGCAAGCCCAAAGCCACCAAAATCAAACCACCGGCCACGCAGACAAAGCGACTCTTGACACCCGTGACCGCCACCAGACCCACGTTTTGCGAAAAGCTGGTGTAGGGGAAGGTGTTGAAAATGCCGCCGATCATGGTGCCCAAACCATCGGTGCGCAGACCTCGGGTAAGCGCTGCTTGATCGACTTTTTTGTCGGTCATCTCACCCAAGGCCAGGAACATCCCGGTGGACTCGATCATCACGACGATCATCACCAGCGTCATGGTCAAGATCAGCACCGGTTCGAACACCGGCATGCCGAAGTGAAAGGGTGTGATCACATCAAACCATGCGGCTTGGCCCACCTTGTCGAAGTTCATCAAACCCATGGCCGTGGCCACGACACCACCGATCACGATGCCCAACAGCACCGAGATGTTGGCCCAGAAGCCCTTGGCAAAACGGGCGATGAGCATGATCGAAACCAACACCAAGGCGGCGATGCCCACGCCGGTCAAATCGGCGTACTTGGGGTTGGGCATTTTGGGCAGCAAGGCCAAGCCATCGGGTACCGCGGGCAAAGCAGAACCGGGCGCACCGGCCGCGGCCATGGCCGCGTCCAACCAGGCTTTGTGCTCGGGCGTCACCACACTGGGTGCCGTCGGACCAAAGGGGTTGCCAAAAATCCAGTTGATGCCGATGCGCATCAAGCTGATACCGATCACCGCGATGATGGTGCCGGTGACCACCGGCGGGAAAAATCGCAACAAGCGGCTCACCAAGGGCGCGATCAGCATGGCGATGAAGCCCGCGGCGATGATGGAGCCAAAGATCAGTTGTGCCCCCATCTCGCCCGGATTGGCGTTGGCCATGGCGACCATGGGCGCCACGGCGGCAAAGGTCACGCCCATCATCACGGGCAAACGGATACCGAACCACTGGGTGGCGCCCAAAGACTGGATCAAGGTCACCAGACCGCAACAAAACAGGTCCGCGGAAATCAAGTACGCCACGTCTTGTGGACTGAGCTTGAGGGCACGGCCCACGATCAGCGGAACGGCCACAGCACCGGCGTACATCACCAGCACATGTTGCAGGCCCAAAGCAGCCAGCTTGCCATTGGGCAGCCGCTCGTCGACAGGATGAAGGGTTGAACTCATGAGATGTCTCCTTGTTTGTATTTCAAACTGTATACAAAACAAACGGGCATGTGATGCGTGAAAACCCTGCCCAAGATTCATGGGTGCGCTGACACACCCACCGAGCAACCTCCGATCAGCGCAGCAAATCCAACAGGGTGCGCGCCACCACCTGCGTGGCACGCTTCAGGTCGGCCAGGTCGATGCGTTCGTCGGCGCGTTTGGCGTGGCTCTCCAGCACGGTGCGCGGACCCGCACCATAAATCACGCCGGGAATGCCGCGTTCGACGTACAGGCGCACATCGGTGTAGAGCGGCGTGCCGATGGCAGGAATGGGTTCGCCGAACACCTCACCGCCGTGTTGTTGCAAGGCCTTGACCAGCGGCTGGTTGCCTGCCAGGGGCACCATGGCGCGCGACAGCAGCAAGCGCTTGACATCGACGCTGATGTGCTTGCCGCCGCGCGGCGGATTGAAGCTGGCCGCGGCTTGCGCGATGGTGCGTCGCAGGCTGGCTTCGACCTCGGCGGGGTCTTCTTCGGGGATCATGCGGCGGTCGACCTTGAGCACCACCTTGCCGGGGATGACGTTGGTGTTGGTGCCGCCTTGGATCATGCCAACGTTGAGGTAAGGGTGGGTGATGCCTTCGACTTGCGAAGTGACCTTGAGGTAATCGGCGTTGAGGGCGTACAGCGCGTTCAAGATGTGGTTGGCGCCTTGCAAAGCATCCACGCCGCTGTCGGGAATGGCCGCGTGCGACATCTCGCCGTGCACCGTCACCTCGAGCTGCAAACAGCCGTTGTGTGCCACCACGACTTGGTAGCTGAAGCCTGCGGCGATCATCAGGTCGGGCTTGGTCAAACCCTTGTCGAGCAGCCAGCCCGGGCCGAGCTCACCACCGAATTCTTCGTCGTAGGTGAAGTGCAACTCCACACCCCCCTTCATTGGCACGCCCAGCGATTCCAGTGCGCGCACCGCGAAGGTGAAGGTCGAGAAATCGCATTTGCTGACCGCGGCGGCGCGGCCGAACATCTGGCCGTTCTCCACCTCACCACCATACGGGTCGTGGCGCCAGCCTTCACCCGGCGGCACCACGTCGCCGTGGGCGTTGAGGGCAATGGTTTTGCCAC
>JBFZCK010000162.1:0-9453 GCA_041307965.1 Burkholderiales bacterium
TAAACGCCGGCGAACATGGCGAACAAGGAACCCGCCACCAACACGTAGTGGAAGTGGGCCACCACGTAGTAGGTGTCTTGGAAGTTAATGTCGATGGGCGCCATCGACAAAATCAGGCCCGTGAAACCACCGATGGTGAACACGAAGATGAAGCCGACCGACCACAACATGGGGGTCTCAAAGGTCATGGAGCCCTTCCACATGGTGGCGATCCAGTTGAAGATCTTCACGCCCGTGGGCACGGCGATCAACATGGTCGAGTACATGAAGAACAACTGACCGGTCACGGGCATGCCCGTAGTGAACATGTGGTGAGCCCACACAACGAAAGACAGGATGGCGATGGAGCCGGTGGCGTACACCATGGAGGCGTAACCGAAGAGCTTCTTGCGGGCAAACGCAGGGACCACTTGGCTGACGATGCCGAAGGCCGGCAAGATCATGATGTAGACCTCGGGGTGACCGAAGAACCAGAAGATGTGCTGGTACATGACGGGGTCACCGCCGCCAGCCGGGTTGAAGAAGCTGGTGCCGAAGTGGCGATCGGTCAGCGTCATGGTGATCGCGCCAGCCAACACAGGCATCACGGCAATCAGCAAGTAAGCGGTGATCAGCCAGGTCCAAGCGAACATGGGCATCTTCATCAAGGTCATGCCAGGCGCGCGCATGTTCAAGATGGTCACGATGATGTTGATCGAACCCATGATCGAGGAAGCGCCCAAGATGTGCATGGCAAAAATGCCGGCGTCCATCGAGGGGCCCATCTGCAGGGTCAGCGGTGCGTACAGCGTCCAACCCGCGGCAGGGGCGCCGCCAGGCATGAAGAAGCTGGCCACCAACATCAACGCGGCGGGAATCATCAGCCAGAAGCTGAAGTTGTTCATGCGGGCAAACGCCATGTCAGACGCGCCGATTTGCAGCGGCAGCATCCAGTTCGCAAAACCCACAAAGGCCGGCATGATGGCGCCGAACACCATGATCAGACCGTGCATGGTGGTGAGTTGGTTGAACAAGCCGGGGTTCACCAGTTGCAAACCCGGTTGGAACAATTCGGCACGGATGAGCAGCGCCAAAACGCCGCCCACCATCAACATGACGAAGGCGAACAACAGGTACAAAGTACCGATGTCTTTGTGGTTGGTGGCGTACACCCAACGGCGCCAGCCCGTGGGGGCGTGGTGGTCGTGGTGGTCATGCGCGTCGTGGTGATCCAGTACTGCACTCATGGTCGTTTCCTTTGAAATTCAAATGTTTGGGTACCAGGCACTCAGCGAGCGGCCTTGACTTCGGCGGGTTGCACCACTTGGCCGGTCTGGTTGGACCAGCTGTTTTTGGCGTAGGTGATGACCGCAGCCAATTCGGTGTCGGATAGTTGCTTCCAAGCGGGCATGGCGCCACCTGCTGCACCATTGAGCATGATGTTGATCATCTTGCTGTGATCCGCATCGGTGACGATGGCCGAGCCATCCAAAGCCTTGATCGAACCAGCACCTTTGCCGTTGGCTTGGTGGCAAGCCGCGCAGTTGGCGCCGTACACAGTGGCACCACGCTGAACCAAGTCGGCCTGTGTCCAAACTTTGGCGGGGTCATCGGCCAAAGCGGCCATGGCTTTCTTCTGCTCATTGACCCATGCGGTGTAGTCCTCAGCGCTCACCACTTTGACGTGAATGGGCATGTAGGCGTGTTCCTTACCGCACAACTCAGCGCACTGGCCGTAGTAGTCACCGATCTTCTCGGCACGGAACCAGGTGTCGCGCACAAAACCAGGGATCGCATCTTGTTTGACGCCAAAGGCCGGCACCATCCAAGCGTGGATCACGTCGTTGGCAGTGGTGATCACACGCACTTTTTTACCGACGGGCACCACCATGGGGTTGTCGACTTTGAGCAAGTAGTTGTCGGTGGGGGGCGGGTTGCCGCTGTTGGACATTTCGCGGTGGGCGTTGTCCAAGGTGGACAAGAAGCCAATGCCCTCGCCTTCGCCCTTGATGTAGTCGTAGCCCCACTTCCACTGCATGCCGGTGGCCTTGACGGTCAGGTCGGCGTTGGTGGTGTCTTTTTGCGCGACCAAGACCTTGGTGGCGGGCAAGGCCATGCCGATGACGATCAGCAAAGGCACGATGGTCCAACCCAACTCGACCCAAATGGGTTCGGGCAACTCTTGGGACTGGTGGCCCACCGACTTGCGGTGCTTCAGGATGGAATAAAACATCACACCAAAGACCAACACAAAGATCACCACGCAGATGATCATCATGAACCAGTGCAGCCAATGCTGTGCTTCGGCGATCTTGGTGACCGGCGGGGCAAAGTTCAGTTGGTTGACCGCTGGACCGCCAGGCAAGTCATTGACTTGGGCCATGGCCACACCAGCCCAAGCACCAGTCGTCAAGACCAAGGAGGCGGCAGCGTTGCGCCAGGAAATCAGCTGCTTGCGCACGGCGTCAACCGTATTCTTTGTCATGCTCACTTTTAAGCCCCAAATATAAGGATTGATTTATATCAATGCAGATTAGAACAAATTTTGAGGACCCCTGCTTTTAGGGGTAAACCCGATTTGCAAACCCAAGCTCGCCGAGAACGGATTCCCAGCGCACGCGTTTGACATATGTCAATTGTAAACGCCCAGAGCGCCGACTTTTCTGACGCAGACGCTGCTTTATTCGGGTCGTTGGGCTGGTCGCAGCATGTCGCGCATGGCTTGAAGCGGCACGGCCGTGGTGGGGCCGGCTTTGAGACGTGGCGGGGCTTTGGCGGCATGGCCATAAATGAGTTCAAAACTCAAGGTCAAACGGCCTTGGTCATCGCGGGGGCCGTGGGCTTCGACCGCTTCGAACCAGCGCTGCCGACCTGCCCGGCCGAACCAAGGCGGGGTACGGTCCGTGCTCAAGTTGCGCCCCATGTCGCGCAAGTCTTTGAGCAGGGCCGGGGCATCGGCATAGGTCAGGGTCAGTCGCTCCATGTCCATGACTGGCTCGGCAAACCCCACCTGCACGAGCATATCGCCCCAATCGTGCATGTCGGTGAACGCATGGGCCGGGGCGCACCAACCCATGCGACTGTGGACATGGCGCAACTCACGCAAGCTATCGGGGCCCAAACAAGAAAACAACACAAAGCCTTGCACGCGCAGGTGTTGCAACCACTGGCGCATCCAAGCCATGGGCGTTGGCGAGAGGTGCAAGAGCATGTTGGCCCAGACCAGGTCGACCTGCGTGTGCTCATCGGCCAACGCCGGCGTGAAGCGCCGACCCCAAGTCCATGGGCGCGACCACTGACCCAAGCGTTCTTGGGTGGCGCCTTGAGCGGCAAGGCCTTGCGCCGACAACACACACACCGGCGCTTGCGGCAACCGCGTGCGCAAGGACCGGTGAGCCGCCAAGCCCCCCAAGACCGGCTCCACGTGCAACCAATCTTTGGGCAACTCGCGAAAACACGCCAAACGATCGGCCATGCGGGAGGCCACCTCTTCGTGCAACCAAGGGCTGCTGTGTCGGGGCATGTGCAACCAACGGGCGCTGGCCACCGGATCTAAGCCCGGCACGGGTTGTTCTTCGGTCGTCACGGTGTGCACAAATGGGGGTTGGGGTGAAGCCATGCGCTGATGGCAGCGCCTCGCGGGGCAAAGGCACGCCAGTATAGGGGCCATGCCTCACGCCGATATGCCCCTGCACCGACCCCGGTCTTGGCTGCCCAGTGTGTGCCAAGTGTGCGGCGCTTGGCCCACACAAGCCGTGTGTGGCGATTGCCTGCGCGACTGCGCCCCCGACACCCCGCGTTGCCCACGCTGTGGGAGTTCAGATGGGCAGGGCCGCGTGCCGTGTCGGCATTGCTGGCCCGAGCCCTCGGCATTGGATGCGGTGTGGGCCAGCGTGGACTACGCCTACCCATGGAGCGGCCTGATCGCGCGTTTCAAATTTCGGCAAGAAGTGGCCTGGGCCCACGTGTTCGCGCAGATCATGCTGACCCCACCGCAAGCCCGTGCGCGCCTGCTGGGCGTGGATTGGTTGGTGCCCATGCCCATGACCCCCCAACGCTTGGCCGAACGCGGCTACCACCAAGCCTGGGCGCTGACCCAAGCGCTGCTGCAGTGGCTGCCCACCGACCACCGCCCGGGTGCCTTGCCCAACGCGCTGGTGCGTTTGAGCGATGGCGAACACCAACACGCCCTGCCCCGCGCCGAACGCTGGCGCAACCCCCACCTGCGCTGCGTTGTCCACCCCGACCACGCCAGCCGTTTGCTGGACGCCCATGTCCTGTTGATTGACGATGTGTGCACCACCGGCGCGAGCCTGCACGCCGCCGCCCAAGCCTTGCGCCAAGCCGGGGTCGCCCGTGTGAGCGCTTGGGCCTTCGCACGCACCGCCCACACAGACACCGAGCCCCCGTTATGATTTCACGCCCTACTGCCCAGCGCACCCCATGTTTCACATCGTCTTGGTTCACCCCGAAATTCCTCCCAACACCGGCAACGTGATTCGCCTGTGCGCCAACACCGGCTGCACCTTGCACCTGATCGAGCCCTTGGGTTTTTCGATGGACGACAAACACATGCGCCGCGCAGGCTTGGACTACCACGAGTACGCTCAAATGCGCCGCCACGCCAGCTGGGACGCGTTCCAAGCCAGCGAAGCCCCACCGCCCGAACGTTGCTTTGCCATGACCACACACGGCAGCCACAACGCCTTTGAAACCCGCTTCGCCGCCGGTGATTGGTTGTTCTTTGGATCTGAAGGCCACGGACTGCCCCCGGTCGTTCGCGAAAGTTTCCCCACGGCTCAGCGCTTGCGCTTGCCCATGCGCGAAGGCCAGCGCAGCCTGAACCTGTCCAACGCCGTGGCCGTCATCGTGTTTGAAGCGTGGCGCCAACACGGCTTTGCCACCTCCCCAGGAGCTTGACCATGTTCAACCCCTCTCAAGCCGATGTGCGGCGGTTTTTCTGCGGTGTTTACGCCAAAAGCCAAAGCAACCAAACCATGGAAGCCATCGAACAACTCGCGGGCCAATGGATGGCCGAACACCCCGAATACCACGCGGCCTTCGCCGACGTTGACCAAGCGCTGGCCAACATGGGCCAAGCCAGCGAGGCCCAAGACAACCCGTTTTTGCACCTATCCATGCACCTGTCGATCAGCGAACAGTGCAGCATCGACCAGCCCCCGGGCATTCGTCAAGCCGTCGAGTTGCTCACGGCGCGCCGCGGTGACTTGCACCAAGCACACCACGAGGTCATGGAGTGTCTGGGCCGCATGATTTGGGAGAGCCAGCGCGCCGGTCGTCCGCCCGATGGACAGGCCTACATCGAGCATGTGCGGCAACGCGCCACACAAGACTGACTCGGTTCTCAAAGGACAAAAAAAAGCCGCTCAAACGAGCGGCTTTTGTTTGGGCGCAAGACCCGGGTTTCAGCGGAAACGCGACTGGGGAACCACCTTGAGCTCACCGTCCAACGAGGCGATGTACTTGGCGATCTGGCGCATCTCAGCGGGGGTGTACTGCTTGGCAATGCCACCCATGATGCCGTTGGCACGACCCACCACGTGGTTGCCTTCAACCGTGTAAGCCTTCAAGGCCACGAACAGGTAGTCGGCGTGCTGGCCACCCAGTTTGGGGTAGCTCGGGTCGATGGGCTTGCTCAGGTTGGCACCGTGGCAAGACAAGCAAGCGCCCTTTTCGATCAAAGCGGCCACCGCAGCGCTGGGCGCTTTGATGGCTTCGGGGGCGGGCTTGTCGGCGTGTGAGGCGTAGAACGCGCCCAAATCGGCCATGTCTTGCTCGTTCAAGGAGCCAGCGATGCCGCGCATGGAGGGGTGCTTGCGCTCGCCCTTTTTGTACGCGGTGAGAGCCGAGACGATGTAGGCGCCGGATTGGCCCGAGATCATGGGCACTTTGTGGATTTCGGGGAAACTGTTTTGGTAACCCGGAATGCCGTGGCAACCGATGCACATTTCGGCCTTCTTTTGACCGGCTTGAACGTCACCTTTGACGTCTTGGGCTTGCACGGCCATGGCGGCCAAGACAGTCGCCGCGGCGACCAAGGAACGGAGGGAAGCGGTCATCATATGGTTCATGTCGGCACAATCCTGTGATCGATTGATAAAAATCAATGGGCGATTATATAGACTAGTCTTCGAAGGACAGCACATGAAATTCACTGGGTCAAAAAATTACGTCGCCACACCCGATTTGATGCTCTCGGTCAATGCCGCGGTGGCCTTGCAACGACCGCTCTTGGTCAAAGGCGAGCCCGGCACCGGCAAAACCCTGTTGGCCGAAGAGGTGGCGAAATCTCTGGGTTTACCCCTGTTGCAGTGGCACATCAAGTCCACCACCAAGGCGCAGCAAGGCCTGTACGAGTACGACGCGGTCAACCGCTTGCGCGACAGCCAGCTCAACACCAGCGACAGCGCCGAGCGCGTCAAGGACATCCGCAACTACATCGTCCCTGGTGTCTTGTGGCAGGCCTTCACAGCCGAGCAGCCGGTGGCCTTGCTGATCGACGAAATCGACAAGGCCGACATCGAGTTCCCCAACGACTTGCTGCGCGAACTCGACCGCATGGAGTTTTATTGCTACGAAACGCGCGAGCTGATCAAAGCCCAGCACCGCCCGCTGGTGTTCATCACCTCAAACAACGAAAAAGAGCTGCCCGATGCCTTTTTGCGCCGCTGCTTTTTCCACTACATCCAGTTCCCCGACCCCGCGACCTTGCAGCGCATCGTGCAGGTGCACTTCCCTCAGCTCAAAGACGATTTGCTGAGCGCGGCCATGAAAACCTTCTACGACATCCGCAACCTGCCAGGACTGAAGAAAAAGCCCAGCACCTCCGAGCTGATCGACTGGCTCAAGCTCTTGATGGCCGAAGACATCGCCGCGTCCACCCTGCAAACCGCCGAACAACAAATCGCTGTGCCGCCCATGGTAGGCGCGCTGCTGAAAAACGAGCAAGACACCGTGCTCTTTGAAAAACTGGTGTTCATGAACCAACGCAAACGCTGATGACCGATTCGCCCTTCACCGCCCCCACCCTGCTGCGCGGCACCCACGCCAGCTTGGTGCCTTTGTCCATGGCCCACCACGACGCCTTGTGCGAGGCGGTGCACGACGGCGAACTCTGGCAGCTCTGGTACACCGCCATCCCCACGCCAGAAGGCATGGCCGCCGAGATCGAGCGACGGTTGGGCCTGCAGCGCATGGGCAGCATGAACCCCTTTTGTGTGCTCGACGCCCATGGGCACCCGGTGGGCATGACGACTTACATGAACATCGACGCGGGCCACCGACGCGTGGAGATCGGCTCCACCTGGTACCGCCGCGCGGTGCAGCGCACCGCCCTGAACACCGAGTGCAAACGCCTCTTGCTCACCCACGCCTTTGAGGCGCTGGACTGCATCGCGGTGGAATTTCGCACGCACTTCTTCAACCACGCCAGCCGCCGCGGCATCGAACGCCTGGGCGCCAAACTCGATGGCGTGCTGCGCAGCCACCAAATCAACCGCCATCCCAACGCCCCCGAGACCTTGCGTGACACCTGCGTCTACAGCATCGTGGCCAGCGAATGGCCCACGGTGCGGGCGCACCTCACGCACCAGTTGGCGCGTGACTGAAACTCAGCCATGCTGATCGACTTTTTCTACACCCTGCGCGCGGCCAAGTTGCCGGTGTCGGTGCGGGAGTTGCTCACGCTGCTGGAAGCCTTGCAAGCCAACGTGGTGGGGCCGTCCAACCCCGACGCGTGCAGCATGAACGACTTTTATTTTTTGGCCCGCACCACGCTGGTCAAGGACGAAAAACACTACGACAAATTCGACCAAGCCTTTGCGGCCTACTTCAAAGGCGTGGACACGGTCGCCGACTTCACCAAGCCCATCCCCGCCGACTGGCTGCGCCAGGAACTGGGACGCCTCTTGAGCGACGAACAAAAAGCCAAGGCGCCCAAGATGGATTGGGACGAGCTGATGGAGACGCTGAAAAAAAGGCTGGAAGAACAACAAGAGCGTCACGCCGGTGGCAACAAATGGATCGGCACAGGCGGCACGTCGCCCTTTGGCCACGGCGGGCACAACCCACAGGGCATTCGCATCGGCGGCCAAGGTGGCAAACAAAGCGCGGTCAAGGTGTGGGAGCAGCGCGCTTACCGCGACTACGACGACAACCAAGAACTCGGCACACGCAACATCAAGGTGGCGCTGCGGCGCTTGCGCAAATTCGCTCGCCAAAGCCCCGAACTGGAGCTCGACTTGGGCGGCACCATCCGCGCCACCGCGGCCAATGCGGGTTACCTAGACATCCAGATGATTGCGCAGCGGCACAACAACGTGAAGGTGCTCTTGCTCATGGACGTCGGCGGCACCATGGACGACCACATCCAAGGCGTCGAAGAATTGTTCAGCGCCGTCAAAAGCGAGTTCAAGCACCTGGAGTTTTATTACTTTCACAACTGCGTCTACGACTTCATGTGGCGCAACAACCAACGCCGCTACGCCGAAAAATTCCCCACTTGGGACATCATCCGCAAGTACAACAAAGACCACAAACTCATCTTCGTGGGCGACGCAACCATGAGCCCATTTGAAATTTTGCAACCCGGCGGCAGCGTGGAATACAGCAACGAAGAGGCCGGCGCTGAGTGGCTGCAACGCCTGACCCAGGCCTTCCCTCATTTCGCTTGGATCAACCCCGAGCCCCAAGGCCTGTGGCAATACCGTCAAAGCATCGGGCTGATCCAACAACTCATGGGGCAGCGCATGTTCCCGCTCACACTCAAAGGCCTGGAAGACACCATGCGCTTGCTCAGCAAGTGAAGCTGTCTGCAGCGCATAAAATCAAACGCCCGCCGCCATAGTTCAATGGATAGAACGAGTGCCTCCTAAGCGCTAGATACAGGTTCGATTCCTGTTGGTGGTACCACAACCCTTGGAGGTTTTTATGGCACCGACCCCTCGCTGGCTTCGTCCTTTTTGGGTGCTGTGTTGCGCGGTGGGCATCGCCAGCAGCGTGCAAGCCCAAGCGCGTTTTGTGCAAACCCCTTATGCCGAGCCCAAAGCGGTGTTCGACATCTACCTCGACCACCCCGCCAAAATCGGCTCTGCGCTGTATTGGCTGCGCTCTTTCGTCAACCCCTTGACCGAAGCGCCTTACAGCCTGTTCAACGAAGACATGAAGGTGGTCGTGGTGATGCACGGCACGGAGCTGGTGACGGTGGCGCGCAAAAACGAAGCGCAATACGAAGAGGTGGTGCAGCGCATGCGCTACTACGCCGATCAGGGCGTGAAATTCAAGGTGTGTGGCTTGGCGCTCAAGGACTTTGGCTACACCTTGGCGGACATGCAAGACTTCATCGAAGTCACTCCCTCAGCCATCACCGAGTTGGTGCACTGGCAAAACCAAGGCTACGGTTTGATCACCCCGGTGGTGACCGAGAAAAAACTCAACATCGAAGCGATTCGCTGA
>JBFZCK010000163.1:0-4303 GCA_041307965.1 Burkholderiales bacterium
TGGCCACGATCTTGGCGGCTTCAGCGGAGGCGCGGGCCTTGGCTTCTTCGATCACGGTTTGGGCGCGACGCTCGGCATCGGCCAAGCGGGTGGCGGATTCGTTGCGCGATTGGCTCAACTCTTCTTCGACACGCTTGTTGGCCACAGCCAATTCGGTTTTGGCCATCTCTGCAGCAGCCAGACCTTCGGTGATTTTCTGAGCGCGTTCGTCCAGGGCTTTGGCGATGGGAGGCCACACGAACTTCATCGTGAACCAAACCAAGATCGCAAAAACGATGGCTTGCGCAAACAGGGTTGCATTGATATTCATCGCAACGCCTTTCTGTCTGATAACAAGAGTGTTGACTCAATTGCTGCGGCTCGGATGCAGCGCATGGCACGGTGGTTCAAACCACTGACCATGCACATCGCACCCGCGCGGTGCAGCAAACCCAATTACAGCGTGAAGGGGTTGGCGAACGCGAACAGCAGAGCAATAGCCACGCCGATCAGGAAAGCCGCATCGATCAGACCAGCCAAGATGAACATCTTGGTCTGCAGGTCGTTCATCAACTCAGGCTGGCGAGCCGAAGATTCCAAAAATTTGCCGCCCATCAAGGCGATACCGATCGAAGCGCCGATAGCGCCCAAACCAACGATAAGACCGCAAGCCAGTGCGACGAGACCCAGAACGTTTTCCATGATGACTCCTTTGAGTACGAAAGTTAAAAAGAAAGAGAACGAAACAAAAACACAGTACGCGGGTTAAGGCGCGTCTTCAGTGCGCATCATGCGCTTGACCCAGATAAATCAAGGCCAGCATCATGAAAATGAACGCCTGCAAGGTAATAACCAAGATGTGGAACAGGGTCCACACCGTGCCGGCGATCAAGTGCCCGACGAAGAACAGGCCACCGCTGAGGGACAAGGCGGCATAACCACCGAGCAACGCAATCAGCATGAACACCAGTTCACCCGCGAACATGTTGCCAAACAACCGCATGCCGTGCGAAACGGTTTTCGCCACGAATTCGATCATTTGCATGAGGAAGTTGACCACGCCCAACAACAGCGCCCAGACGGGGTTCTTGCTGGTGCCAAAAGGCGCCGTCACCAGTTCGTGCGTCCAACCGCCCAAACCTTTGATTTTGATGTTGTAGAACAAGCAGAGCAGCAACACCGAGACCGACAAACCCAAGGTGGTCGACAAGTCGGCGGTGGGCACCACGCGCATGTAATCTTTGAAGCCCATGGCGGGGCCTGCGCTGTGCCAGATTTGGGGCAACAGATCGACCGGCAACATGTCCATGAAGTTCATCATGAAGATCCAGACGAACACGGTCAGGGCCAAGGGGGAGATGAGCTTGCGGCTCTGGGCGTTGTGAATGACGCCTTTGGCCTGGCTCTCGACCATTTCAACCATCAACTCAACGGCCGCTTGGAAACGACCTGGCACGCCCGCCGTGGCTTTGCGCGCAGCCAGCCACAAGACAAAACACACCAACAAACCCAAGACGCTGCTGACAACGACCGAGTCCACATTGATGACGGAGAAGTCAACGATGGATTCTTGTTTCTTGTTCGTCAAATGAACAAGGTGGTGGCGAATGTAATCACCCGCGGTGAGAGTTGCACCTTCAGCTGCCATGTCTGTTACACCAATTTAGAAATCAACGACGACGTTTGGTTTGGACATACAGCACCAAACCAACCACCTTGAGAACCACCACCAAGCCAGCCACCAGAGCCAACCAGTTCACGGCATCGAGCACCACCGGCGCCAACCCCATCAGGACCAACACCAGCACCAACTTGATGCCTTCCCACACAAAAAAATTCACCAACGAAGCCTGCGCCTCGCCCGAAACCTGCCGAGCCACCGCGCTGGATGTCACCCCCCAAGCCATCAAGGCCGAAGGCACCACCACCGCTGCTGCACCGTACAAGACCGACTTCACCACCACTGGGTCCGAAGTCAGCCACGCGGCCAAAACCGCCAAAACCAGAGCAGACACCGCCTGCCACACCAGAAGCCAACGCAACGACAAAGCCGGTTGCGCGCTTCGCCACTGCCGCGCTTCTTCGCGCGTCAACGGCTTGAAATTATCTTCTGCCGCCCCATCTGTATCCACAGGATCGTCGATCCACGGGTTCGCCGGACTGTTCTCGGGCTTGCGCGCCGGGTGAGGGATTGTGTCCATCTCAAATTACAGCCAAGTTACAACGTTTTTCTTCGACCGCTGCATGCAGCAAAGTCTGTGATTATACGTAGAAACCCGGACCAAAAGTCAAGCGCCCAAACGATAATTGCCCCATGACCAGCCCCCACGACATCCCCCCCGAGCAATCGCTCATCGAGTACCCCTGCCGCTTTCCGATCAAGGTGATGGGCAGCAATTCGGCCGAATTTGTGGCGGCCATGACCTGTATTGCTCAGGCTTTTGAAGCCAGCTTTGACCCCGATCTCCACCTGGAGCTGCGCCCCAGCCGTGCGGGCAACTACATGGGCTTGACCGTGTCCATTCACGTGCATCACCGCGAACAACTCGACGAGGTGTACCGCACCTACACCACCCACCCGATGGTGAAATACGTGCTGTGATTGCCTTGCAGATCCGCGAGTGGGGGATGGTGGATTGCGCCATCACGGCGCAAGCCATGGCCGAGTTCACCGCCCAGCGCGACGAACGCACCCCCGACACCCTCTGGGTCTGCGAGCACCTTCCCGTCTTCACCCAAGGCTTGGCAGGGCAACTCGACCACCTGCTCGCGCCGGGCGACATCCCGGTGCTCGCCACCAACCGCGGCGGCCAGGTGACCTACCACGGCCCCGGGCAAGTCGTGGCCTACCCCCTCATCGACCTCAAGCGCGCGGGCTACTTTGTCAAAGAGTACGTCTACAAACTTGAAGAAGCCATCATTCGCACCCTGCGCCATTGGGGCGTCACGGGCCACCGCGTGAATGGGGCACCGGGCATTTATGTGCAGTTGGACGACCCCTTTGGTCACGGCATGTTGGCGCAACGCCCCCAGCGACGTGAGCCGGGCAGCCCCGCACCCGAACCCGACTTCACCGGCTTGGGCAAGATCGCTGCGCTGGGCATCAAAGTCAGCCGCCACTGCACCTACCACGGCTTGTCGCTCAACGTGGCGATGGACCTATCACCCTTTGAACGCATCAACCCGTGTGGTTATCGGGGCTTGCAAACCGTGGACCTTTCTACAATCGGTGTGAACGCCGCTTGGGACGAGGTCGCATCGGTGCTGAGCCAACAGCTCAGCGTCACCCTCGCCCCCTGATGTTTCGGTAACCCCACGCAGGCACAGCACATGAGCACCACCGACCAGCCCTACGACGCCACGGCCAAACAAAAAAGCCAGGCCAAAACTTCGCGTATCCCGATCAAAATCGTGCCGGCCGAAACGCTGAAAAAGCCCGATTGGATCCGTGTCAAAGCGGGCTCACCCACCACGCGCTTTTACGAAATCAAAGACATCCTGCGCAGCAACAAGTTGGTCACGGTGTGCGAAGAGGCCAGCTGTCCCAACATCGGCGAATGCTTCGGCAAAGGCACGGCCACCTTCATGATCATGGGCGACAAGTGCACGCGCCGCTGCCCGTTTTGTGATGTCGGCCACGGCCGACCCGACCCACTGGACGTGGACGAGCCCGACAACCTGGCCAAGACGATTGCCCAGCTCAAATTGCAATACGTCGTGATCACCAGTGTGGACCGCGACGACTTGCGCGACGGCGGTGCCGGCCATTTTGTGGCGTGCATCCGCAAAACCCGCGAGCTCTCGCCGCGCACCCAAATCGAGGTCTTGGTGCCCGACTTCCGTGGCCGCGACGACCGCGCGCTGGAAATCCTCAAAGCTGCGCCCCCGGATGTGATGAACCACAACCTAGAGACCGTGCCCCGCTTGTACAAAGAGGCGCGCCCCGGCTCGGATTACCAGTTCTCGCTGAACCTGCTCAAGAAGTTCAAAGCCCTCTTCCCCCACATCCCCACCAAGAGCGGTTTGATGGTGGGCCTGGGTGAGACCGACGAGGAAATCTTGGCCACCATGCGCGACATGCGCGCGCACGGCATCGACATGCTGACCCTCGGCCAATACCTCGCACCCAGCGGTCATCACCTGCCCGTGCGCCGCTACGTGCACCCCGACACCTTCAAGATGTTCGAGGCCCAGGCCTACGAAATGGGTTTCAGCCACGCGGCTGTGGGCGCCATGGTGCGTTCGAGCTACCACGCCGACCAACAAGCCCACCAGGTCTTGGCCGACAAGGCCTGAGACCCGACGATCAGTTTTGCGCAGCGGG
>JBFZCK010000164.1:0-11050 GCA_041307965.1 Burkholderiales bacterium
AAGCCCCCGTTGCGTGTGAAGATGGTTTGTGAACCGTCGACCGACTGCACCATGAAAAAGCCGTCACCCGTCAGGGCCATGTCCAGCGAGTTCGCGGAGAACTGGATGTTGCCCTGGCTGAACTCTTGTGACACCGACTTCAGCGCCACACCTTGACCGATCACGGTCGAGGCCTTTTGCAGGGGCGAGGTGGCAAAAATATCGCCGAAGTCCGCGCGCGAACGCTTGAAAGCGGTCGTGCCGACGTTGGCGATGTTGTTGCTGGTGACGCTCAACTGCGTGGAGGCGGCGTTCAAGCCGGTCAGAGAAATATAGAAAGACATGGATGAGGCTCCTGATGACGGGTGTGTGGTGTGCGTTGACGCAAAAAATCAACTGTCGATGCGCTGGACGTCCGACAGCGGCACCGTAGATCCATCCTCCAACTCCAGCATCAACTGGTTGTTGGCGGGGCTGTAGGTGACACTTTTGACGGTGGCTGGCGATGAAATCGGCACCAAGGTTTTTTCACCAAAACTCTCCACGGTGGCCACGACCTGGTAGCGCCCTGGAGGCATGCGCTCCCCGTTGGCGTCATACCCCTGCCAACCCACGCTGACATCGCCGGGCATTTGTCGGCCCATGCTGTTGCTGAACACCTTGTTGCCGTCTTGATCGAATACGTCTAGGGTGACGTTGTCGGCACCGTAAGGCACGGAAATCATGCCGCTGATGGATCGCCCCTCTTCCAGCAAACCGGTGCCTTGGGGTGATGCCACTTTTTTGCCGATGAGCGCCGCGCCAGCCATCAAACGATCGGACTGCGAATTGCCCGCCATCGTCTCCAACGAGCTGGCCATTTTGGTGGTGGCTTCCAACTGAGAGAACTGCGCCAACTGAGCCACAAAGGCTTCGTTTTTGACAGGATCCAAGGGGTTTTGGTTTTGCAACTGGGTGGTGAACAGGGTCAGAAAAGCCTGTTGGCTCATCTCTTCCTCACCGTTGACTTTTTTGCTGTTGGCGGTGGAGAGTTGTGCGCTGACGGCGCTGCTGGTATTGATGACGGTCATGGCGTTTCCTAGTGGGCTTTATGAGCGGGTGATGTCCAGCGTGCGCATCATGAGTTGGCGCGCGGTGTTGACCACTTCGACGTTGTTTTGATAGGAGCGAGAGGCGGCCATCATTTCGACCATTTCAGACATCTCGCTCACGTTGGACATGAAGACATAGCCGTCCTCGTTGGCCATGGGGTTGCCGGGCTCATAGACGCGACGCACCGGCGTTTGGTCGTCTTCCATGTGGTCGACCTTGACACCCCCCACATAAGGCGCGGCCTCATGGGTCATTTCTTTTTCCAACAAGGCCTTGAACACCACGCGCTTGGCGCGAAACGCGCCCTCTTCGGTGGTGCTGGCCGTGGAGGCGTTGGCCAAGTTGGAGGCGGTGGCGTTGAGCCGGGTCATTTGGGCATTCAGCGCAGTGCTGGCGATGCCCATGATGTTGTCGAGTGCCATGGATCAATCCCCCCGCAGTGCTTTGCGAGCACCGCTGATGCGGTTTTCAAGAAAATTCAAAGTAGCCTGGTAGTCGGCTGCGGCCTTACCGTACTGCGCCTGTTCGACGTTCATTTCGACGGTGTTGCCATCAAACGAGGTGTTGAACGGGGTGCGAAACTTCAGGCCATTGGCGCCGATGCTCTCGCCCACGGGGTAATGGCCTTGTTGGGTGGCCTTCATGGGCACGTTGCCGTTGTTGATGTCGGACAGGACCGCTTTGAAATCGAGGTCTCGGGCTTTGAAGTTGGGCGTGTCGGCGTTCGCGATGTTCTTCGCGATCAACTCCAAGCGTTGGCTGCGCAAGCCCAACGCTTTTTCGTGAATGCCCAGGGCATTGCTCAACAAATTCATTTTTCAGCACTCCTTCACAACAAGGGCGCCCATGGGGCTGCCGGTATCCCGACGCTTTAGACTCAAGTTGCGCCAGTTGCAGCCGAAGTTGCAATAGTCGTGCCAAGCCTCAAGGCTTGCGCTGGCCAGTCTTGGCCGCTGAGTTGTCGAGCATGGCCACATCGACATAGCTGTTGCGAGCGGCAAGCTGTTGCCGCTCGTTGACCACCGCCTTGCCGCTTTGGGCTTGGTGCTGGTTGAGCACGCGGCTGGCGTGACGTTGCAATCCCTGGGTCAAGGAGTCGCGGGTGATGGATTTTTCGCGGTCCGCATCCACGTAAAGCGCTCGGGCCTGCTCACCCGCGATGTTCAGAGGCACATCCGCGCGTTTTTCCCGACGTGCTGAAGGGGTCAGCACCGCCAAATACAAGTCATCCAAGGACACCCGGTGGGGTGGGCGCGGATCGCTGGAGGTGCTGGGCGGGCGCCCCACTCCCACGTCCTCCAACTAACGGTCGACCAATTTGAGCTGCTGAGGCACGCTCATTTGGGCAATTTCGTGGGCTCGGCCGCGCAAGCCCACGCTGTCGGCGCCCCGGGCCACCCCTTCACAGAACTGGATGATGCCGTGACAGCGGCCATTGCTGGCTTTGGGGTTCAAGCCATCGCTCTCCATCAGGGCCACACGGGCGAAGTCATCGGGTGAAAAGCCGTGTCGTTTGCCCATGTCCACAATGCGCTGCTCCACCAGCGGTTTTTCTTGCGCTTGGATGAAGCCTTTGGCCACAGCACGGTCCAGGGTTTGGTTCAACACACGGTGAGTGCTCGTCGAGCGTGGGGGTGCCGATGCGCTGGGGGTGTCCGTTGAGACCATGCGCAAATATTGACCGGCTCTGATCTTGTTGGGGTCGCTCAATCCATTGGCCTGCGCAACAGCCGCGACCCGCTGGTTGAGTTGCTGCTCGGTTAAGGGCCCAGGCGTGTGGGCCCGAACCATCGCACGCAGGGTGTCGCCGCGCTCGATCAGTACACGTGGACCCGGCTCGCTCGAAGGTTGTGCGTGCTTCAGCGCCTGTGAAAACCCAGGCACCCCCGCCGTGGCGCGAGAGCGCTCGGTCAACTTGGGTGCACCCAAGGCGGTGTGACTGATGTTCAAGGTGGTCATGGGCTTTTAAGGCATGGAATGGGGTTGGCTCTGTTTTTGCTTGGTATGAAGGACCGTCAACCCCTGTCGAACGACCAACACCCCCACCATGATGCAATTCCTGTGCCCAAGCCAAAACCTCAAAGCGGGGTTTCTGACGCTCCTGTGGGGTGCTGTCGCCGTCTGCGGGTCCGCTTGGGCCAGCGCGGATCCGCGAGAGGCCCTCATGGCTGAAACACGGGTTTGGCTGGGCAACGAGCTCAAACTCCCCCCCCCTCAACTGACCTTGTCGCCACTGAACCCCAAGCTGCGGGTCAGGGCGTGTGTGTCTGGTTGGGAGTGGAAAAACTTTTTAAACCAATCGACTGTTCAAGCCAGTTGCGCTCAGCCGCGCACCTTGTTTTTGATTCGATGGCAGGCCCAACAGCCGCCCGAAGCAAGCAGCACGAGCACCGCCAAGTCGCCGTTGCCACCGAAGCCCATCGCTGCCGTGAGAGCCGATCGGCCTACGCCACTCCCCCAACCCCCAACCTTGACGGCCACCCGCAAGGCTTTGTCGATCAACCAAACCCTCCCCCGGGGTTCGCACCTGACACCCGCCATGCTCAGCTGGGTGGAGATTCCCGCCACCAGCTGGGCAGGACACCATTTGGGCGACATGGCAGCGGCGCAGGGCGCCGAACTGACCCGGGACATGCGTCCCGGTCAAATCTTGTCCAAAAACGACATCCGGCCCTCGGTGATGGTGAAAAAAGGCCAGCTCGTGACGATACACATTGGAGAGCCCGGGAAAATGAGCATCTCTGCACAGCTTCAGGCCTTACAAGACGGGAGAATGGGGGAAACCATCAACCTCAAAAACCCCGAATCGGGCCGGCTGCTCTCGGGCGTGGTGACGGGTTTGAACGCGGTTCGCAACCCCTGAGGCGTCTGTGGCCCCTACAATGCAAAATAATTTAAAAAATATGGCCGTTGGGGCTCAAGTTCCTTCAACTCGAGCCGATTCTGAACGTATGTCCCCCTGCGGCCACTCTGCTGAGTGACCGAAGAAAGCGAAACATCATGACGGATCTCATCTCTTCCAAAGGCCGAATGGCCACTTCGGGCCCCTCCAACCGCGAGTTGATGGAGAAAGCCGAAGGCCGCAAAAGCAGCACATCCGATGCTGCACCGAGTGCGCCTGCGCCCACGGTGCGCGACGAGTTCGTGCCCAGCGACGTGGCCAAACAGGCCATGAGCAGCGAACCCTTTGACCAAGCCAAGGTTGACGCCATCAAACAAGCCATTCAAGACGGTCAATACCCCTTGGACAGCCGACGCATCGCCGAAAGCTTCTTGGCGGTCGAACGCATGATCGGCGGCTGAACGCATGGCGGTTGACACGCAAACGGTGCAAGACCTGCTGCTGGTGCTCAACCAAGAGTTTGACGCGCTCAAAATCCAAGATTTGGCGCAATTTGAAGGCTTACAAGCCGGCAAGGCCGCCCTACTGGCGCGCTTAGAGGGCGTCTCTCCCGAGACCATCACCGAGGACGTGCGCGAGCTCTTGGTTCAATGCCGCGACGCCCACCGGCGCAACGAAACCCTCATCCAACACCAACTCGTGGCCATCCGCGGCACCCTGCAGTCCCTCACCGCCACCCACGCCACCGAAACCGTGGACGTTTACGACCGTTTGGGCAACGTGCGCAGCGGCACCTTGGGTCGCGGCTACAACGACGCCTGAGCCCCCTCTCCCGCTTTTTACCCGCGCTTTTCATCCCCTGGGCGCATGCCCTTGAGCCAGTAAGCCCAAGACAAGACCACCGCCACCGCCGTGTACAGCTCGGGCGGGATTTCTTGGTCAATCTCCAAACGCGACAGCAACGCCAACAAGGCCGGGTCTTGGGCCACGTAAACCCCATGTCGCTGGGCCTCGGCGATGATGCTGTGGGCCAAGTCGGCTTGGCCCTTCGCACTCACCACGGGCGTCGGACGTTGCCCGTAGGCCAGCGCGACCGCTTCTTTGTAGTCTTTGTTCACCATCGGTTTACGCCTTGAAGTCCACCAAGCGGCCTTGTGGGGGCACCGCCTCGGGCTCGTCGGTGCGCCGGCCATGGATGACCCGAAAGGCCACCAAGTCCAGGTCGGCTTCGCGCATCTCTTGGGCCAGGCCTTCGGCGCGGTCTTTGGCGCTGCGGTAGATGGCCTCGCGCTCGGCCCACATGGTCAGCCCCACGCGTTGTTCGGCCAAAACTTTGACCTGCAGCCACAAAGGACCCCACTGTTCGCTGTCGCTGTGAATGTTCACCAACCAAGGGGCGTCTTTGGGGGCTTGGTGTCCACCTTCGCGCTGAATTTGCACATGCACCGGTGGCGCATCGGCAAACCCCAAAACCATCGCCAAGCCCTCTCGGCCACTGTTGCCGTCCAAAGCGTGCAACTGGGCCGACTCGATGTCGTCAACCGCATCACTCAGGGTTTTGCTCAATGGGCTGTTGGCGCTGGTGCGCCGCATCCAATCACGCAGCATCAACTTGAGGTCCTGCCCCGCGTCCGTGGCACCCGCGAGCAGGCGCGATTCGGTGAACATGCCACTGCGCAGCAAAGCCAGCTTCAGTGCTGGCCCATCCAAGGTACCCATGCGGGGAAAGGGTCGCTGGGCGATCACGGCATCGGGACTTTGGGGCAACTGGGCTTGCACTTGCTTAAAGAAGCCTGGCTCAAACAACTTGAGCCAGCCCAACAAGCCCGATTGTGGGCGCACGACCAACTGATCGAGGCGGCCTGCGGTGGAGGGCAAAGGCGCATCCTCGATCGGGAGGGACTTCAATGGCAAAAGCGTGCGCAACTGAGCGCTACCGTTGGCCAAGACCTGCACTTGCATGGAGAGCACATCACCGGCTTGTGCGCGAAGCCCCGGCGGTAGGTCCAACACACGGTTGAAGATCACCATCTTGAGCTGCTCTTGGCGCACCTCGATGGTGGGTTTGACCATCTGTCCATCGCGAAGGCCCAAAGCCAACACGTCTTTGGCTTGCAGCAAGAGTGGCAGGCGTCCTTCGAGGTAAATCGGCGTGGGGCGCCCCACCAAACCTGCGGTTTCGGCGCCGGTGATCATTTTGGATGGGCTGTCCCTGTCAGGGAAAGCGGACCCATTGGTTGCGCTGTCCCGGCACTGTGCGCACCGCAGCCCCCTGCTCCCCTGCGGGTGATTGGCCCGCAGCCATGGCCATCAGGTCGGCGTGTGTGGGCACTTTGAGGCTGACACCGGCGGTCACGACGTGGTGGGTTTTGCGGGGAAAGGCCTCGGGGTTCAGTGTCACAAAAGCCTTGTAAATGAAGTCCTCGCGAAACGGGCTGCCTTTGAAATGGGCGCGCACGATACGAGCCAAGGTCTCGCCACGCCGGACCACCACCACCGAGTGCTCACCCGACACGCCAGCGCCCGATGAGCCAGTGCCGTTCGTTGACACGGTGGGGGCGGTGACGGTTTGGCCCAAAAAAACGCGAACCGCGGCGTCCAGGGGTGGAGCTTCCGAGCCAGCCGACCAAACCACGCCAGACATCCCCAAGGCCAACAGGCCGACCCAAGTGCGTTTCATGTTCATCTCGATTCTTTTCAGATGGGCAAGGCCACCCAATGACCTTGCGTGGGCATGGCAGGACCCGCAATTTGTTTGAGTTGCACGCGGTCTTTGTGGACTTGCACGACCTCGGCCATGGCCAACTGCCCCAAAGCACCAGGCTCGGCCAGTCGCTGAGGCAAGCGGTCGCGGTCCATCACCAACACACGGTCACCGGCCCGAAAACCCGAGGCAGTGCCCACGGGCATCATCCAGCCTTGTGCCGATGGTGCCACATCGAATTGGCTCGGCTCGCAAGCCCCACGGGCATCCACTTCAGCGCGAACTTGGCTCAAGGTTTGACGCAAGACCTCCAAGGTCTTCATCCCCACGAACTGTTGCGATCGAACTTCAACCGAGGAGGCAGGCAGGTGCACGCGAGATTGCCAAACGGGCGACGAGCCATCGGTGCGACCAAACGACACATCCACGCGCCAACCCGGCACGCGCAAACCATCGGTGCCCAGCACCAACTGCAAACGCCATGGCGTCTGGCGTTGACTTTGACCGCCCAATACGGCACGCATATAAGGCGAGGCCGGGGTATCGGTGAGAGCGGATCGGACCTCGGCTTGGTCCCAATGCCAACGCTGGCTGTGGCCGGACTGCTGACGCCACCAGTGGGCCGACTCCTGAGCCAGCCAAGCGCCCACATGGGTGTCTCGGCCTTTGAGCGACGGATCCAAGGACACGATCATGTCCACCGGCATGCGCCAACGGCCCGCCGATTGCAAACAAGTTTGGGCATCGCCTTTGACCGTGGCCCAATGCGTGGGCGCTTCGCTCACGGTGGCTGCGCGCAACTCAGGTGCGGCTTGGCCTTGAGCGGTGTAGGCCATCACCCGAACCCCACGCACCTTGGCTTGGGAGTGGAATTGTGTGGACTCGTGCAAGGCGCCTTTGTCATCCACCCACGCTGTGTTGTAGACCTGCATGGGCGCTTGACTGACCGCTTGCACCAAGGCCAAACGAATGGCCTGCAGTTGTTCATCCGGCGTGCCGGGCGAGCGGGTCGGCAAAGCCTGTGCCCAAGCGCCTCCAACCGTCAAAGCGACCAGCAGGGCCAAAACACCACGGGTTTGCTTGGAGTTGCGCTGACGCAGGTCGGTGGAGAACATGGAGCTGACCCCTTGGTGCATGGCGTTCAGCGGCTGCTGACCAATTGGCCCAGGTACAAGGCACGCAAATCGTTGACCACCGAGCGGTCCAAAGACAAGGTGGCTTCGTACGTGTCGTCGCCGGCGGGCGTGATGCTCACCAACACCGCACCATAAACAACACCTTCGACCCGGGCCCGGAATGTATCGCTCATGACCGTCATGTCGGCCACGGTGGTGGTCGCATCCAAGTGTTGCCCATAGACCTGTTCGGTCAAAGCGCGGTAAGCGTCGAGCTTGGCCGCGCGAATGGCCAACAGTCGCTGTTGGGCTTGGTTTTTGTGGTTTTGCACGCTGATCACCGCGTAACCCGTGGCCACCAAGGTGTCGCGGCGTTCGATCATGGGTGCCAAAAGACCGGCTTTGGCTTTATCGCTCACCATGGGGGTGGCGTCGGCCACTGGCGCGGCTTTGACGGGTTCGGCACTCGCAGGCACCACCGCCGTAGGGGTCGACTGACAAGCGGCCAGCAGGGCGACTGAGCCAGCTGTCGCCAAACGTTTCAACCATGTGTTCATGTTGTTTCTCCAAGAACGCACAGGCCCAGTGCCGACATGCACCTGAACAGCCCGTTCGATCATCTGTGCTCTAAGAGTCGGCCCCAAAGGGGCAATCTTTAGCGCCGCTGGGAGAAATTTCCTTGTGTCAAGGCTTCTCGCCCAAGCTGGATTGCAACGAAGCCACGCTCCGCGACCAATGGTTTTTCGGTACACCGGGGGTTTGGGCAAAGGCGTTGGCTTTCTCCAGGCTGGTGAAAGGCCCGGACACCAACACCCAATAGGGTTGACCGTTGGGCCGCACCAAAGGCACCGATTGGGCTTTGCCCAGGGTGGGGTGCTGCGCCTGCCAATCTTGCAATTCCGGCAAAGTGTCCAGTGCCACGTGTTGAACCACCCAACCGCCTGTGCTGAGCTGGCGCGCCCACTCAAGACCGGGCACCACCGCGGCGGCCTTGACTGGCGATGAGACCGCTTCCTTTGGCAGCACGGCAACGGCCACCGGGTCGATGACCGCCGGGGGATCGGGAACGACCGCAGGCACAGGCTCAACGGTGATCGGTGCTACCGTCGATGCCGGCTCGGACGTCGGCGGGCTGCTTGAAACTGGCGCCGATGGGCTGGTTTCGGATTCAACCACCGCAGCGTCTGGGGCTGAATTGGCCTGCCACTGATGCAACCCCAAGACGGCCACGCTGACCAGCACAAAAACACCCAACAACAGATAAACCACCCATCGCTGGCCTTTGGCCACACGGGTGACAGGAGGGCTTTGGGTGGAAAAAGCAAAGTCCACAGGAGGGCCGGCAGCCGCATCGTCCATCCAGTGAGGCGCCGCCATGGCGGCCGCAGCCAAGGGCTGGGACGCGGCAGGAATGGGGGTTGCACCCGATTTGCGCATCACAGGGGCGTGCCAGACCAAGAGTTTTTTGGCTTGGCCGTGGTGAATCAGGTCATCGGCGCACAGGTTGTTGGCCATCAACAAAAGCTTGACGCCGGCGGCCGGGAAATCGCTGCTCAAACGGATCAGCAATTTGGCCTGTTCCAACTCTTGGCTGTTGTGGATGTGTTGAAGCCAGACCTGTTGGGTGGGCGGGGCACCGACCGATTGAAGGGCTTGATCCACCGAGAGGTTTTCAATCAGGCGGTTGAAGCGTTGCAGCAAAACCTCGCGATCCATGTCGAACATGGCGGAGACTTCAACACCGGGGTTTTGGCGCAATTTGCGAACAACACTCTGCCCACAAGCGTCCAGCAAGGTGTCGTCGTCAGAAACCATCATCACCGAACGCCCCTCATGCGCGAGCGCATGAAACAAGCCCTCCAAAGGAGGCAGCTTGCCTGTCTCAGCGCTCAGTGAGTTGCTCCAATCGGTTTCCATCAATTCGATGCCCTTCGTGTCAAACGGTGCTGGTCTTTAAAATACAAAGCAAAAAATGAGCCATTGCAAAGTGGTACAAAGACCATATTCGATATATTGTCCCCAGTTCGTTGGGCTACGTCCAAGAAATCATAAAGTATCATCTTGTTGTGACCGCCCTCTTCGCCTACCTTCGATTCGTACGACGCACAGTATGACACTCACGCCGCACCCATTGATTGGTCAGAGCCAAGCCATGCGCGACACGCGTGCGCTCATCTCAACCTTGGCGCCATCGCTGTCCAGCGTGCTCATCCAAGGCGAAAGCGGCACCGGCAAAGAACTCATTGCCCAAGCCCTTCATGCCCAAGGTCCCCGTCGATCTGGTCCGTTTGTGCCCATCAACTGTGGTGCGATCCCTCGGGAACTCTTGGAGAGCGAACTCTTTGGTCATCGCAAAGGCGCATTCACGGGTGCCGTGGGCGAACGCATGGGCCGCTTCGAAATGGCCAACGGCGGCACGATTTTTTTGGATGAAATTGGCGACCTGCCCTTGGACATGCAAGTCAAGCTCTTGCGTGTGCTGCAAGAGCGACAGATCGAACCCTTGGGATCCAGCAAGTCGGTGGCGATCGATGTGCGCGTGATTGCAGCGACCCACAAAGACTTGGAAAAGGACATCGCCGAACAAAAGTTCCGCGAAGACTTGTACTACCGACTCAATGTCTTGCCGGTGCGAACCGCTCCACTGCGCGATCGACCTGAAGACATCGCCGAATTGATGACTTTCTTTTTGGCCAAATTCACACCGCCGTCGATAAAGCCACTGGTGTGCGCCGACAACTTGGTCGAGGCACTCAAACGCTACCCTTGGCCAGGCAATATCCGCGAGCTCTCGAACATTGCAGACCGTTTTTCAGCACTCTATGCGGGTCAAACATTGGATTTGTTTGCCATACCCGAATGGTTGCTGCCCAAGGGTTTGGCGGCGATCCGGGCCGAGATGCCAGCGCCTCCCCCGCCCGTTGACCTGCCCATGAAAAGCCAAGCTGCGGCTTTTTCGGGCGATGACGCCATGCAGGCCTTGCTCGACCCGCCCGACGCGGTCACCTTAAGACCCGTTCCAGCGCCCATGGTGCACGTGGCGGCCAATGACGCATTGGATCCTGCTTTGGCGATTTTGGGTGCTGTTGGTGTGGAAGAAGGCAATCCCGTGGAAGACGTGATTCGTTTGGCCATGGGCATGGACCCCCTCCTGCCCGATGGCATTTCCCTGCGCGACAAGCTCATCGACATCGAACGCAGCTACATCGAACAAGCCCTGCAGCGCACCGACTGGAACGTGTCGCAAACCGCCCGCATCCTGAGCCTTCAGCGCACCACTTTGATTGAAAAGATCAACAAGTACGGCTTCAAACGCGC
>JBFZCK010000165.1:0-7469 GCA_041307965.1 Burkholderiales bacterium
AACTGCGCCAAGCGAATGGCGTTGGCCAAGGCTTGCTGCCCCTCGTGGATGGCGGGCATGAGTTTGGTTTGGAAATCCACCAAAACCAATTGGGATTCGTCGGCGTCGAGCAGCATCGGGCGGTTCCTGTGAAGGGTGAGATCTAAAAATGCATTATCGTTGCATGCCATGCGCCTGATTCCGATCCTCTTCGCTGCCTGCTTGTCCTTACAAGCTTGCGCCCAATTGCCGTTCCAAACGGCCAGCGTGCCCGAGGCGCCAGAGCGCAGCGCCCTGCTGCTCGACGCCATGGGCTACATCGGCACGCCCTACGTCAGGGGTGGCAATAACGGCGAGACCGGTTTGGACTGCAGCGGTTTTGTGAAAGCGGTGTACGAGCAGGCCGAGGGCATCACCCTGCCCCGCAGCGCGCACGAGCAAGCCCAAGCCACGGTGGTGATTGACCGCGACGAGCTGCAACCGGGTGACTTGGTGTTTTTCAACACCTTGCGTCGGTCGTTCAGCCACGTGGGGATTTACCTGGGGGACGACCGCTTCATCCATTCGCCCCGATCCGGCTCGCAGGTACGCATCGAGAGCATGGCCAAAAGCTACTGGGTCAAGCGCTACAACGGTGCGCGACGGGTCTTGCCCAAGCCCGCCGCCGAGACCCTGCCCGTCAGCGCAACGCCTTGACGAGGCGCTGAACGCCCTCTTGAATTTTGTCCACCCCGACGGTGGCAAAGCTCATGCGGAAGGTGGCGTGATCGGGGTGGCTGGCAAAAAACGGCGCGCCCGGCACAAACGCCACGCCCTGCTCCACCGCGCGTTTGGAAAATGCCGCACCGTCGGTCGGGCCGCCATCGGCACCGGTCAGGCGAGCCCAAATGAACAAGCCGCCTTGCGGCTCCACAAAAGACACCTGCTGACCCAAGTTTTGACGCAGCGCTTCTGACATGGCATTGGCCCGCTCGGCGTAGACCCGGCGAACCTTGGCCAAGGTCTCAGGCATGCGACCCGACTTCAGGTACTGCGCGGCCACGGCCTGGGCAAACGTGCTGGTGTTGGCGTCGCTGAACTGTTTGCACATGGTGGCCTTGGCCAAGAGCTCGGCCGGCGCGACCATCCAACCCACGCGCAAACCCGGCGACAAGACCTTGGAGAGCGAGCCGCAGTGCACCAAAAGCTCCGCGCTACCGGGCACGCTGGGGCTCAGTGCCAACAGGCTCGGCGGTGGCGCTTCGCCAAAATACAAATCACCATACGGGTCGTCTTCGACCAAGATGGTGTTGTGGCGCACAGCGATTTCCAACAAACGTTGGCGGCGGGCCAAACCGAGCATGCGACCGCTGGGGTTGCCGAAGGTGGGGATGAGGTAGACGAACTTGGGGCGGTGCTCCACGATGAGCTGCTCCAAGCGGTCCACGTCCACGCCCTCTTCGTCCAGCGGTGCACTGATGAGTTCGGCGCCATACAAACGGAAACACTGGATGGTGGCCAAGAAGGTGGGGCCTTCGACGATGACTTTGTCGCCCGGGCCGACCAAAGTCTTGCCCAACAAGTCCAGCGCTTGCTGGCTGCCGGTGGTCACGATCAATTGCTCGGGGGCCAAGGCCGCGCCCTTGCTGTTCATGAAGCTGGCGATTTGCTCGCGCAGAGGTCCGTACCCTTCGGTCGCGCCGTATTGCAAGGCCGCACCGGGCTCTTGCGCCAAGGCGGCCAAGCTCGCCTCGCGGATGCCATCGACATCGAACAAGGCACTGTCGGGGAAGCCGCCGGCAAAGCTGATGATGCCGGGCTTGCCCAAGAGCTTGAACAGCTCACGGATGGCGGAGGTTTCAACGTTGTTCAAGCGATCGGCAAAAGGGATAGCCATACGACACAATCCAGAGCATGAAAAAAGAATTGATTGAGCCGTTCTTTGCCACCCTCAAAGCGGCCAACCCGCAGCCCAACACCGAGTTGGAGTATACGAGCGTGTTCGAATTGCTGGCGGCGGTTTTGCTATCGGCACAGGCCACGGACGTGGGCGTGAACAAGGCCACTCGCCGCTTGTTTGCTGTGGCGCCAACGCCCCAGCGCATGCTGGCCTTGGGATTGGACGGGCTGGAGTCGTACATCAACACCATCGGTCTGTTTCGCAGCAAAGCCCGACATCTGATGGAGACCTGCCGCTTGTTGGTCGAGCAGCACGGCGGCGAGGTGCCTCGCACCCGCGAGGCCTTGGAAGCCTTGCCCGGCGTGGGCCGCAAGACCGCCAATGTGGTCCTCAACGTGGGCTTTGGTGAACCGACCATGGCCGTGGACACGCACATTTTTCGGGTCAGCAACCGAACCGGTTTGGCCCCAGGCAAGAACCCCTTGGCGGTTGAAATGCAGCTCTTGAAACGCGTGCCTGCCGAGTACGCCGTGGATTCGCACCACTGGCTGATCCTGCACGGGCGCTATGTGTGCCAAGCGCGCAAGCCACAGTGCTGGCACTGCTCAGTGGCAACTTACTGCGACTTCAAACCCAAGACCCCTGCCCCTTGAGGCGGCTTCATTGGGGCAAGACCACCCACTGGTCTTGCAACGCGACGATGCGGATGCGCTGATCAAACACCACCTCGATGGCGCGGTGGGTGGCTTCGTCGGCACAAGCACCGTGATGCGCGACGCGGCCATGCGCCATGACGATGATGTGGTCGGCGTGCAAGGCCATGCCGATCTCGTGCAAAACGCTCAGGACCGTCGTGCCTTGGGCGCGCAGGCAATGCACCTGCTCCAACCAATCGACTTGGTGCGGCGGGTCCAAGTTGGCCAAGGGTTCGTCCATCAACATCGTGGGCGCATTGGCCGACATGGCCCGGGCCAAGAGCACGCGCTGGCGTTCGCCACCGGAGAGTTCCCCCAGGGTGCGTTCGCGCCATTCCCAAGCTTGGGTGGCTTTGAGCGCGGCTTCGCACATCTGCGCATCGGTGATTGAGGGTGCGCCCAACCACGGCTGGTGCGGCAAACGCCCGAGCATGACCACGTCCCAAACCCGAAGGTCCAAGGTGGTGCTTTCGCCCTGCCCCAACCACGACAGTTGCTGCGCGCGCGCACGGCGGCTCAGCTGCTCGCGGTCTTGGCCTTGCCACCGCACCTGGCCTTCGTGTGGCACCAAGCCAGCCAAAGCTTTGAGCAGGGTCGACTTGCCCGCCCCGTTGGGCCCGACCACACAGGTCCACCGACCCGCCGCGATCGACACGTCCACCCCGTCCAAGGCCCAGCGATCGCCAAGCCGAACACGCAAACCTTGGGCTTGGAGCGCGAGCGTCATGCACGGCCTCCGGCACCCGAGACGCGGTACAAGCGCCACAACAAATAGCCGCCGCCCAAGACGGCGGTGAGCACACCAACCGGCAACTCTTGTGGCGCCAACAACACACGCGCAAAGGTATCGGCCAACACCAACAACACACCACCCACACCGGCCGACAACCACAGCACCCCGGCATGGGTGGTGCGCACCAAAGAGCGCACCACGTGCGGCGCGGCCAAACCCACAAAGGCCACCAATCCCATTTGCGCCACCGCCGCGGCCGTGGCCAGCGACAGCACCGCGACCAACACAAAACGGGCCAGCGGCAAAGGCACGCCCAAGCTTTGGGCCGTGGCCTCGCCCAAGGTCAAGGCATCGAGCACACGGGCAAACGCGGTGGACAAAACCAAGCCCAACACCAACGCCCCAGCCATGGTCAGGCAAGACGCCCAAGACACAAAGGCGGTGGAGCCCAACATAAAGCCTTGCATGGTTTGCAAGACCTGCGGCTGCAACAAACTCAACAAGGACGTGAGCGCACCCAAGACCACGCCCACCACCACCCCCGCGAGCAACAAGCGCAAGGTTTGCTGCACACCCCGGGCCAAACCCAAGGTCAACAACACCGCCGCCACCGCACCCACAAACGCCGCGCCAGTCATCCCCAGGCTGTGGGCCAAGCCCACGACCCACGCACTGCTACCCAAGAGGCTCAAATAAATCGCCACGCCCAAGGACGCACCGGAGGCACTGCCCAACAAATAAGGATCGGCCAAGGGGTTGCGAAACAGGCCTTGCGCCACGGCCCCGGCCAAGCCCAACAAGGCCCCGCCCAACCAAGCACCCACACTGCGCGGCAAACGGATGTCCATCACCACGCTGTGGATCAGCGCATCGTCCATCCGCCACCACGCCTGCCAACCGTCACTCCCGGCCATGGTGCCCAAGCCCACGCAGCACAGGGCCAGCAGCATCAAAACCCATGCCCAGCGCCGAGTGTGAACCACCGTGTTCATGGTCTGGCCGCCTTCGCAGCGCTGGTGCGGTTCAAACACGCCACCATCAATCGAACGCCTTCGGCCATGCGCGGCCCTGCGCGCACCAGCATGTCCGACTCTGCTTGGGTCAGCACACACAGGCGCTGTTGCTGCACGGCCAACAAACGTGACCATCCGGGGCGTTTGAGCAAACCTTCGCGGCTGCTGTCGCCCACCAAGATCACGTCGGGCTGGGCCAGCACCACGAACTCGGGGTTGACCTGGGGAAAAGGCCCCAAGCGGCCGGGCAGGATGTTGCCCACACCCATGCGCTGCAAGGTCTCGCCGATGAACGAGGACTCGCTCGCGCCGTGCGGCGTGGGGCTGACCTCCACGTACACCCGCATGGAGCGCGCGGCGGGCAATAAGTGACCCACCTCGGTTTTCACATCGGCTTCAATGCGCTGCCAAGCCCGCTGCACGTCCCCGTCGCTCAGGTGCAAGGCCTTCCCCACCACCTTGAACACCCTTTGCGCATCGGCGTGGTTGCTCGGCTCCAAGCGCAAGACCTTCAAGCCCAGGGCTTCCAAACGTTCGGCCCCTCGTGTCGAGCCCGCGGCCAACACCAGGTCCGGTTTCAGCGAGACGATGCGCTCGATGCTCGGGTCCAAACCGCCGCCCACCACGGGGACCGATCGAACCGAAGTCGGCCAGTTCGAATAGCGGTCCACGCCAACCAATCGGTCGCAATGGCCGAGCACACACACCGTCTCGGTCAGGGATGGCAACAAACTCACGATGCGCTGTGGCGCAACGATCACGTGCACCGCTTGCTGGCGATCGTCGAGCACGGTGTTGGCCACCGCTCCCGTCCAAGCCCAGCAAACGATGCCCAGCAGCGTCAGGCGCACCGTGGTTCGCATCAGCGAGCGGAGTAATTCACCGTCACAAAAGCCGAACGACCAGGCGTGCTGTACCCGTAGGCGAGTTGGTACTGGGTATCCAAAGCGTTCTCCAGTCGACCCACCAAGCGCCACTGTGGGCTGATCTTGTAGGTGGCATTGAGCCCCACCAAGGTGTGAGCGTCGAGCACTTGTTCTGAGAAATCGCTGTCGCGTCGCTCACCTTGGTAACCCACGGACACACCCACATGGTGGGGCCCCACAGGTTGCTTCAAGTCCACCGAGACCAAGCGCTCGGCGCGGCGAGCCAAAGCTTTGCCGGTGTCAAGGTTGCGTGGGTTTTGCTCGGTCCAGCGAAGGGCCATGGCGGTGGAGCCCACGGTGGTCTCGACCGAGGCCTCAACACCCGCGTTCTCTGCCTGCAGGTTGACCAAGCTGAACGCGCTGTTGTAGGCGATCAAATCGTTCATATCCGACTCGAAGTACGTCAACTTGGCGCGGGTCGCGCCCGCTTGGTACGCGGTGCTGATCTCACGGTTTTGGAACTGTTCGTTCTTCAAAGTCGCCAAGCTGGCCGCGCGCTCGCCCACCGATGGGGTTCTGAAACCTGTGGATGCGTTGGCCAAGATCTTCCACTGTGCGTTGAGCTCGTAGCCCGTACCCAAGAGCACCGAATTCACCGAGTCGTCGGTCGTTGTCGCATCGCGTCGGTTGAGCGTGCTCAGGCGGTCGTGGCGCAGGTTGGCTTGCCAATTCCAGCGTTGAACTTGTGCACCCAGTCCGGCAAAGTAGCCGGTGTCGGTTTTGGTTGTGTTGTAGCCACTGAGCAGCGCATCGGACTCGAAGTCTTCAACGCTGTGGTCCAAGCCGAGCACCAGTTGCGTTTGTGCACCCAAGGCCACCTCATTGGTCCAACGCAAAGCGTTTTGTTGGCTCTGAGCCAAACCGTATGTGAATGCACCGGTTTTGAGTTCACCGTTTTGGCGATCTTCCAATTCTTGTGTGGTGTGGCTCAAGGCCAACTCGGAGGTCCAATTGGAGGTGTACTGCGCTGACCATGCGATTTGGGTCGCGTTGGTTTGGCGGTCCAGCTCGTGGACATCGCTGGGGTTGCCAAAACCAAAACCATCGTCGTCGTATTCACTGGCGACATCGTCCACCGCGACCGACAGCTTGACGCTGTGGGCGTTACCCAAAGCATGGTTCAACCCCAAGGCCACGGAGTTGGCTGTGGTTTGGTCTTGGTCTGGATTGGCGGCGGCTCGTTGATCCACTCGCATCGAGGACAACTGGGCCGAGCGGTCTTGCCCGAAGCGCAAAGACACCCCTGTTGTGCCGACTGTGGTGGCCAGCGCAACGTTGGCCGAACTGGCGCCCGCATTGCCCAGCCCCACTTGGGCCGAAACACCCACGTCTTGGCGCGTAAAAATGTGGATCACACCGCCGTTGGCGGCATTGCCGTACAAGGCGCTGGCGTTGCCGCGCATGACTTCCACGCGCTCAATGCGGTGCAAGGGAATGTCAATCGCCGAGACCGCACCAATGCCGTCCGTCGCGGCGCGAACGCCGTCGACGAGCACCACCACGTTGACACTGTTGTGACCACGCAAGAAGAACGAAGTGGTGGTTCCCGGACCGCCGTTGCGGCCAAACTCAAAACCGGCCAAACGGCTGAGCAAATCGGCCAGCGAGCTGGCTTGGGTTTGTTCGATGGCGGTGCGGTCCAAAACGTCCAAAGAAACCAAGACCTCTGACAAGGGCGTGGCCGCCCGAGATGCCGTGACCACCACCGGGTCCAGCACGGTGCTTTGGGCCCAGGCAGGGGTGAGCATGGCCAACGACAAGACAGACAAGGCCGGCGCAAACGTGTGCGCGCTAAAAGATTTTTTCATGATGAATAACAAAACAACAATGCCCTCACCGCCTTCCCCGACAGTGCTTGGGCGTCACGGCGGTGCGCTATGGGCACACCGCCACCTCGTTGGCCGGTATCCGGGCTGGCAGAAACCACCTCTGTCGCCTTCCCAAGCACTTGTTCAAGGCGCTCAGTGGCTGATTTGACAGAAGCAGAGCACGAAGGCTCGTCTGCTTGACCGTTGCGGGGGCAGCGCAGGTTGGGTGTTGCCGAGCGAGCGGCGCGACCTTCCTGCTTCCCGTTGAACTGCGATGTGTGAACCACACCGCGAGCACCAACGCCGATATTGTAGATGGAATAGGCTTTCAAGAACCCTACAATAGAGACCAAATGTCCGACGCCCAACCCATTGATCAAATTGCCGAACGTGTGGAGCGCTTGCTGCTTCGTCATGAAGAGTTGCAGCGCACCAA
>JBFZCK010000166.1:0-5545 GCA_041307965.1 Burkholderiales bacterium
GTGTCCAGCGCTTTGTTGGGCACGAGCAGCACGTTGATGCGCTGCTTGAGTTCGATCTTGGTGATCTCGGTGCGCTTTTCGTTGAGCAAGAAGCTGGCGACTTCCACCGGCACTTGCACGAACACGGCAGCCGTGCTGTCCTTGAGGGATTCTTCTTGGATGACGCGCAAAATTTGCAGCGCCGAACTCTCGGTGTCGCGGATGTGGCCCGAGCCGCCGCAACGGGGGCAGGGGATGGAAGCACCTTCGCTGAGCATGGGCTTCAAGCGCTGGCGGCTCATCTCGAGCAAGCCGAATTTGCTGATGGTGCTGAACTGCACGCGGGCACGGTCTTGGCGCAGGGCGTCGCGCAAGCGGTTTTCCACTTCGCGGCGGTTCTTGCTCTCTTCCATGTCGATGAAGTCGATCACGATCAGGCCGCCCAAGTCGCGCAAGCGCGCTTGGCGGGCCACTTCGTCAGCGGCTTCCAGGTTGGTGCGGGTGGCGGTCTCTTCGATGTCACCACCTTTGATGGCGCGCGCGGAGTTCACGTCCACGGCCACCAAGGCTTCGGTTTGGTCGATCACGATGGCGCCACCGCTGGGCAGCTGCACGATGCGGCTGTAGGCGGTTTCGATCTGGTGCTCGATTTGGAAGCGGCTGAAGAGCGGGGCGTCGTCGCGGTAGCGTTTGACGCGGTGGCCATGCTCGGGCATGACGTGGCTCATGAACTGGTGCGCTTGCTCAAAGATGTCGTCGGTGTCGATCAAGATCTCACCGATGTCGCCGTTGAAGTAGTCGCGGATGGCGCGGATCACCAAGCTCGATTCTTGGTAAATCAGGTAAGCGCCTTTGCCGCCTTGGGCTGCGCCGTCGATGGCGGTCCACAGCTTGAGCAGGTAGTTCAAGTCCCACTGCAACTCGGCGGCTTCGCGGCCAATACCGGCGGTGCGAGCGATGATGCTCATGCCGTTGGGGTATTCGAGTTGGTCCAAGGCCTGCTTGAGTTCTTGGCGATCTTCGCCCTCAATACGGCGGCTCACGCCACCGCCACGTGGGTTGTTGGGCATGAGCACGACATAACGGCCAGCCAAACTCACGAAGGTGGTCAGGGCTGCGCCTTTGTTGCCACGCTCTTCTTTTTCCACTTGGACCAAGAGCTCTTGGCCTTCTTTGATCACGTCTTGGATTCGCGCCTGCGAGGGCGAGGTGTTGCCTTGGAAGTACTGGCGCGAGATTTCTTTGAAGGGCAAAAAGCCGTGACGCTCTTCACCGTAGTCCACAAAGCAGGCCTCCAAAGAGGGCTCGACGCGGGTAACCACGGCTTTGTAGATGTTGCCTTTGCGCTGTTCGCGCCCTTCGATTTCGATTTCGTAGTCGAGGAGTTTTTGTCCATCGACAATGGCCAAGCGGCGCTCTTCGGCCTGCGTGGCATTGATCAGCATGCGTTTCATTTCATTTCCTTCGTTTCCAGACAGAGACTGCCAAGAACCGGCGAAGGCAAACGAACGGGGGAGGAATTGCCGGAGAGCCACTGACAAGGCTTTCGACGCACGGGGCACACAAACTCAGTGCCGCGTCGAGCCGCCGGGTCAAGGCGTAGGCGCGTGATCACAAGGATCGCCGACCAGCGGTGGGTAGCACACGCTGACCGATTGGGTTATTCCGTATTCGGGTTCGCTGAACTTCACAGGTTCACCCTCCACAGTCTCACAGGGGGCGCGGTCGGGGGCGGGTATTCCAGCGCCTCGGACGGCTGCCCCACCGGGGTGCGGTGGGTGGCAACTTCGCTCAGTCGCAAGGCCTGCGAATTTCTGGGGCGGGCCTGCTGCGTGGACTTTGCCTTAAACTCAAGACAAATCAAACACTTAGAGCGCGCGACTGGCGAAGCACATTATAGACAGCTTGACGCCGCCGTGACCATTTTCATTGCAACCCCCATGTCCAGCGCCCCTACGCCCGCCTCGGCCAGTCAACTCACCGTCGATGAGGATTCCGACGGTCAGCGCTTGGACAACTTTCTCATTCGTGAGCTCAAGGGTGTGCCCAAAACCCACATTTACCGAATCATCCGATCGGGCGAGGTGCGGCGCAACAAAGGGCGGGTTCACGCCGATGACCGTCTGACCACGGGCGACGTGTTGCGCATCCCGCCCATTCGCCTATCGGCCCAAGTCGATCTGAAAGCCCAAACGCCCGCGCCCGCGCGAGATTTCCCGGTGGTGTTTGAAGATGAATACTTTTTGGTGATCAATAAGCCGGCGGGGGTGGCCGTCCATGGGGGCAGTGGTGTCAGCCATGGTGTCATTGAGCAAATGCGTCAGGCCCGACCACAAGAGCATCTGTTGGAATTGGTGCACCGGCTGGACCGAGAAACCAGCGGTTTGCTGATGATCGCCAAAAAGAAAAGCATCCTCAAGGCCTTGCAGGATCAATTTCGAGAACGGGAAACGGGGAAAACTTATTACGCTTTGGTCAAGGGCAGTTGGCCGGGTTCACGCAAAGTGATTGATCTGCCCTTGCACAAATTTTTGCTCCCCAATGGCGAGCGACGGGTCAAAGTCACCGATGCACAAGACCCTCAAGGTCAGCGCTCCATCAGCTTGGTGCGGGTGGTGCAGCGTTGGCCTGCACCGCAAGCTGTGGCGGCCTTGGCGCCACAAGGCTTTTCATTGTTGGCGGTGACCATCAAAACCGGGCGCACCCATCAAATTCGCGTGCATTTGTCCAGTCAAGGACACCCAATTGCCGGTGATGACAAATACGGTGATTTCGATTTGAATCGGGTTTTGCCGCAACTGGGTTTAAAACGGATGTTTTTGCATGCTTGGCAATTGCGTGTCACACATCCAAAATCCAACGATGTTGTGGAATTAACAGCGCCATTACCCGATGAATTGGCTGGCGTATTAAGCAGCCCCCATTTTGGTTTAGAATGAATTCAGCGCCAAAACTGTGTGTTGGGCGCCTCCATTCATATTTAATTCAAGGACACCCCATGGCCAATTATTCCGATTTGATGGCGCAAGCCAAATCTCTGATGGTGCAAGCCGAACAAGCACGCAAAGCCGAATTGGCTTCGGTGATCAACGACATCAAAGAAAAAATGAAAACTTACGGCATCACCGTGGCCGATCTGGGTGGTGTGTCGGGTAAGAAGTCCGGCAAGGTTGCCAAAGTCAAATCGGTGTCCGAGCCGAAGTTCCGTGGCCCACAGGGCGAATTGTGGGCGGGTGGTCCAGGCCGCAAGCCCGAGTGGGTGCGTGCCATCTTGGCTGCCGGTCAAGACATCGAAAAATTCCGCATTTAAAAACACACTGGGTTGATCTCAGTTCCACAAGAGGCACCTTCGGGTGCCTTTTTTGCGCAGGCCCAGGGAGATAATTCAGCCATGCACACACGCCGTTTTGATTTGATTGCCTTCGATTGGGATGGCACCTTGTTCGACTCTACCGCCATCATTACCCGTTGTATTCAGGCGGCGGTGGTGGATGTTGGCGGGCAAAAACCCACGGATGAGGCAGCGAGCTATGTCATCGGCATGGGTCTGATGCAGGCACTGGCCCATGCGGCACCCGACGTGCCGCCCGATCGCTACCCCCAATTGGGCGAGCGGTACCGGCACCACTACCTGGCGCATCACAACGACCTGAGCCTTTTTGATGGGGTGCTGCCTTTGTTGAGCGCTTTGCGGGCGCGCAACCACACCTTGGCTGTGGCGACGGGCAAAAGTCGCCGTGGTTTGGATGACACCTTGCAAAGTGTGGCCTTGCAAGGCATGTTTGATGGTTCGCGCACCGCGGATGAGACCGCTGGGAAGCCCGACCCGCGCATGCTCCATGAGTTGATGCGCGAATTTGGGGTGGAGCCAGCGCGCACGTTGATGGTGGGGGACACCACCCACGACTTGTTGATGGCGCGCAACGCCGGCTGCCCTTGTGTCGGGGTGAGTTACGGTGCTCACAACCACAGCGCCTTTGACGCCTATTCACCTTTGTATGTGGCGCATTCGGTGGGCGAATTGCACGCTTGGCTCCAAGACCATGCTTGAGCCCAAATCAGTCCACAGCGATGGCGCTTGGGTAGCGCTGTGCAACAGCGCCGATTTGCTTGAGGCCGGTACCGCGGTGTCTTTTGATGTGCGCTACCAAGGCTTGGCTTGCCGGGCTTTTGCGGTTCGCTACCAAGGCCAAGCGCATGCCTACCTCAACCGTTGCAGCCACGTGGCCATGGAGATGGATTGGCAGCCCGATCGTTTTTTCGATCCAACCGGGCGTTGGCTGGTGTGCGCGACCCATGGCGCGCTGTACGAGCCCGACACGGGCGAATGCCGAGGAGGACCTTGTAAACGCGGCCTGATCGCCTTGTCCGTGCAAGAATTCAATGGCGTGGTCCATTGGCGTTCACAATATCCTTTTCAAATCCTCGAATATTGAGCCCCGCATGTCCCTAGAAGAAACGTCCCATGAGCACGCCCTGAGCACACCAACCCCAGCCAAGCCGAGTTGGGAGCGTGAACTGTTGGAGCGCTTGCTCTTGGCCTCGGTCAAGGAGCGCCAAGCCGCCAGACGCTGGCAATGGTTCCGTGGGTTTTTTTGGCTCAGCGCCATGGTCTTGGTGGCGGCCGTGTTTTGGTGGGGGCCCAGTGCGCCATCAGGTCCTGCGACGGCACACACCGCGGTGGTTGAAATTCGTGGCGCTATTGCTTCGGACGCCGATGCCAATGCCACCTCGATTGTGAGCGCCTTGCGCGCGGCTTTTGAAGAACCTTCGGCCCAAGCTGTGGTTTTGCTGATCGATTCGCCCGGCGGAAGCCCCGTGCAGGCGGGCATCATCAACGATGAAATTCGCAGGCTCAAGGCCTTACACGACAAAAAGGTGTATGCCGTGGTGGAGGAAACCTGCGCCTCCGCGGCCTACTACATTGCTGTGGCCGCAGACGAAATTTACGCCGACAAGGCCAGTTTGGTGGGCAGCATTGGCGTGCTCATGGACGGGTTCGGATTCACCGGTCTGATGGACAAAATTGGGGTTGAGCGACGGCTCATGACGGCGGGCGAGAACAAAGGTTTTCTGGACCCGTTCAGCCCCAGCGATGAGAGACAGAAAGCGGTCGTGCAAGCCATGCTCGACGACATTCACCAGCAGTTCATTGGTGTGGTTCGTGAAGGGCGTGGTGACCGACTCAAAGAAACCCCCGATACCTTCAGTGGATTGGTGTGGAACGGTCAACAAGCGTTGACGTTGGGGCTGGTCGATGGATTGTCAAACTTGGATGCGGTGGCCCGCGATGTGGTCAATGCCCCTGAGCTGATTGACTACACCCTGCGCGAGGATTGGAGCACCCGCTTGGCCAAACAAATCGGTGCCAGCATGGGCCAAGGCGTGGCGGCTCGCTTGAGTCAAACGGGTTGGACATTGCGCTGAATGGGCGAGTTTTTGAACAAGGAAGCAAGAAGATGGGTGTGATTCGAAAAGCGGTATTTCCAGTGGGTGGTTTGGGCACGCGTTTTTTGCCCGCCACCAAAGCCATTCCCAAAGAAATGTTGCCGGTGGTGGACAAGCC
>JBFZCK010000167.1:0-3480 GCA_041307965.1 Burkholderiales bacterium
ACCACGATGCGCGGCCACAGCATGCCCGGCGTGTCGAACAAATACACGTCATCGGCCAGGGCGATGCGCTGCTCGTTGCGCGTCACACCGGCTTCGTCACCGGTTTTGGCCGAGCGCTTGCCCACCAAAGCGTTGATGAGCGTGGACTTGCCCACGTTGGGAATGCCACAGATCAAGATGCGCATGGGCTTGACCATGCCCCCGCGCAAAGGCGCGAGCTCGGCGCAAGCGGCCATGAGCGCCTTGGCCGGTGAGGTGTGGCTGGCGTCCAAGGCGATGGCGCGGGTGTTGGGCTGGGCGTTGTAATGCGCCAGCCACAGCGCCGTGCGCTCGGGGTCGGCCATGTCTTGTTTGTTGAGCACCTTGAGCGTGGGCCGCCCGCTGGTGAGCTCGGTGAGCAAGGGGTTTGCGCTCGAGCCGGGCAGGCGCGCGTCGAGCATCTCGATGACCACGTCGATGCTTTTGATGCGCTCGGCAATCGCCTGGCGCGTCAGGTGCATGTGGCCTGGGAACCATTGAACGCTCATGCGACGGACTCAAGCCCCAAACGATCGGGGGACACGTAGTGTTGACGAAACGCCTCAAACGGCAAGGTGTCGGCGGCCTCGATGCGGCGCTGGGCCGCCAAGGACTCGGTGCTCATGGCCTCAAAACGCGCTTGTTGTTCGGCGCTCCAAGGCTCGGCGAGCAAAGCCACTTGGGTGTGTTGCGACTGCGCGCGCACAAAGCCCACGAACACGTTGTCGTGTTCTTCGGCCATGGCGCGCAGGACCTGCGCCGAAGGCAGGCGGTCGGGGTCTTGCACGGCGCGTTCGGCGTGGGCCACAGCGTCGGCGTGCGCCGTGCCGCCTTGGGCTTGGTCCAAGGCTTGGGCCACGGGTTGGAGTTCGCGCAGGATCGCTTGTGCCCAGTCGCGCAGCGCCACGGGCTGGCCTTGGCGCTGCAACTGCAAACCCGGCTCGCGCCCGCGTGCGGCGGTGAGGTGTTGGTTGGTGCCAATCTCGCGGATTTCTTCGGGGCTGTCGGGGGCGCTGTCGCTGAGCGCGCAGTACAACAAGAACACGTCCAAGAAGTGCAAGGTGTTGGCGTCGATGCCGATGTCCACAAAGGGGTTGAGGTCCATCAAGCGCACCTCGATGTACTCCACGCCGCGCTCGCGCAGCGCGTGCAAGGGGCGTTCGCCCGAGGCGATGGTGCGCTTGGGTCGGATGGTGCCGTAGAACTCGTTTTCGATTTGCAGCAAGGACGTGGCGAGCTGGTTGTAGTCGCCCCCGGGGTTTTGAACGCCCAGGTTTTGGTACGCGGGCCAAGGCCGCGTGAGCGCGTCGTGCAGCGAGTCGGCATAGCCTTCCAAACCGTTGTAGCTCACGGCCAGCGTGGCTTGTGCGTCGCTTTGGTAGCCGAGCTTGCCCATGCGCAAGGACGTGCCGTGCGGCATGTACAGCGTGCGCTCGGACAAGCGCTGCAGCTCGTGCTGGCGGCCTTCGACAAAGGTCGAACACACCGCGGGCGATGCGCCGAACAAATACAAGAGCAAAAACGCCTGGCGGCGGAAGTTGCGGATAAGACCAAAGTAATCGTCGTTGTTCAGGCCGGGCAGCGACCAGTTGTAGTGGATGCCCGAGATGGTTTGCATGCGGCGGCCATAACGGTGGCCCAAGCCCATGCGGTAGACACTTTTGGCGCGGCCAATGTTCGACGAGCCGTAGCGGCCCAAGGGAATCGTCTCATCGGTGGGCAAGCCGCTGGGCATGCTCGAGACCCACAGCATCTCGTCGCCCTCGGCTTGCAAGCAACGGCAAGTGAATTGGTGGATGGCGCGCAGTTCGTCCAAACACGCGTCCACGCTGTTGTGCACGCCGGTGATGAGCTCGACTTGGGACTCGCTGTAATCCGTGGTGATGTGCGGGTGCGTGAGCGCGCTGCCCAAGGCCACGGGGTGTGGCGTGAGGGCCAGCCAGCCGCTGGGCTGGGCGCGCAAACTTTCTTTTTCAATGCCCCGGCGCATGCCCAGCCGCTGTTGTGCGGCAAGGGCTGCGATCCTGGATTCCAATGCGGTCATACGTGTTCAATTCTCTTAGGCGGGCATGGAACTTAACACGTCTGCAAGACACTTGCTGGCCGCGCCGTTTTCTTGCGCGATCCAGGCCTGCATGTGATCGGGGTCGTTGCTCACGCGCAAGTCGTCAAACGCCTGCTGCGCTTGGGGGTAATGGTGGCGCAAATGGTTGAGCCACTGCTTGAGTCGACCGGCGCGGTGGCGTCGCTCCACGCGGCCACACACACGCACCCAAAAGTGCGCGATCAAGGGCTGCAGTTGCTCCCAGCTGCAATCGCCTTGGGCCTTGATGCACAGCGCCAAGCCGGGGTGGGTGATCATGCCGCGCCCAATCATCACGGTCTCGCAGCCCGTGACCTCGCGGCAGCGGCGCGCAGCCTCCACGCTGCCCACGTCGCCGTTGGCCACCACCGTCATGGGGTGAGCGCCCAGCGAGGCCTTGACCTCGGCGATGCGCTCCCAATACACCGGTGGTTTGTAGCCTTGGGCTTTGGTGCGGGCGTGGATGACCAACTCGTTGGCCCCGGCCTCTGCGATGGCGTGGGCGTTGGCCTCGGCCGATCGGTCGTCGAGGTAACCCAGGCGCATCTTGGCCGAGACCGGGATGTGCGCGGGCACCGCGCGGCGCACCGCCGCGACGATGCGCCCCACCAACTCGGGCTCCTCCAACAACACCGCCCCGCCCCGGCTCTGGTTCACCGTTTTGGCCGGGCAACCAAAATTCAAATCGATCCCGGGTGGATTCAAGGTCGCCAACTGCGCCGCGTTGTCCGCCAAACATTCGGGGTCAGATCCCAATAACTGCGGGCGCACCCACACTCCGGCAGCGGTTTTGCCGCCGTTGAGCAGCTCGGGCACCACGCGGGTGAAGGCGCGCAAGGGCAAGACCGTGTTGGTCACCCGGATGAACTCGCTCACGCAGCGGTCCACGCCACCGACGCGGGTGAGCGTGTCGCGCAGGGCTGCGTCGAGCAAGCCCTCCATGGGGGCGAGCCAAATCTCTGAGGTGTTCAATCGCTGGCCTTTTGCACCACATGGATGGTGCGCTGAGGAAAGGGGATCTCAATACCGGCCACATCGAAGGATTTTTTCGCCTGCTCTTGGATGGCAAAAATCACCGACCAGTAATCGGGTGTGCTGACCCAAGCGCGCACGCGAAGCACCACCGCGCTCTCGCCGAGTTCGGCCACCACCACGTCGGGGGCGGGTTCGGACAAGACGCGTTGATCGGCGTTAACAATGGCCAACAAGGTCTTGCGGGCCACGTCGATGTCACTGCCATAACCAATGCCCAGGTTCACCTCCACACGGCGCTTGTGTTCGTTGGTGTGGTTGGTCACGTTGCCGTTGATGATGGGCCCGTTGGGGATGAAGACGGTTTTGTTGTCTGGCGTTAGCAGCACGGTGTTCAAGATTTGAAT
>JBFZCK010000168.1:0-3192 GCA_041307965.1 Burkholderiales bacterium
ATCTCTACGCGCAGCAATACCAAATAGGCCAACGTTGACGTGGTTCCGCGGAGTTGGCGGGTAGGTAGCACCGAGCCGCTTGGGCAACCAGCGGCCCAGATGAATGGCGGTCACATGGGGGGAAACCCACATGCACAGAATCCGGCTTATCGGCGCGCTTCACACTTTATTCGTCGCCCACACGTCAAGCCCGATCGGGGCTTGGCGCTACAGTGCGCCCATGAGCCCACCCGTTCCCCGCCACGTCTTGCCCGTCTTGGTGCTGGCGCAATTCGCAGGCACCTCGTTGTGGTTCGCGGTCAACGCCGTCATGCCCGATTTGCAGCGTGCTTTCGCTTGGCCCGGCACGGCGGTGGGCACGCTCACCTCGGCATTGCAAGTGGGTTTTATCGTCGGCACCTTGGTGTTCGCCCTGTTGGCCTTGGCCGACCGCTTTCGGCCCACCCGGGTCTTCGCGTTGTGTGCGCTGGCCGGTGCGGCGTGCACCGTGGGCGCTTGGGCCATGGTCTCGGATTTCACGGTGCTGCTGGCCTGGCGCTTTGCCTCGGGTTTTTTCTTGGCCGGGATTTACCCGGTGGGCATGAAGATCGCGTCGCAGTGGTACCGCCAAGGGTTGGGTGCGGCGCTGGGTTATTTGGTGGGCGCTTTGGTCTTGGGATCGGCCAGTCCCCATGCCTTGCGCGCCATGGCCGACGCGCTGCCTTGGCCCAGCATCATGTTGGGGGTGGCGGCGTGTGTGGCTTTCGGGGGCTTGCTCATCCTCACGCTGGGTGAGCCGCCACAAGCACCCGCACGCGTGAACCGCTTGCAGTGGCAAGCGTTGGGCACGCTGTGGACCGACGCGCGCGTGCGCAGCTCGGTCTTGGGCTATTTTGGCCACATGTGGGAGCTCTACACCCTGTGGGTGTTGCTGCCGCTGATTTTGGCCACGCGTTTGACCGGGGTGGACCTGTCTTGGGCGGCTTTTGTGATGTTGGGCAGTGGTGGGCTGGGCTGTGTGCTCGGCGGCCACGCGGCGCGGCATTGGGGCAGCGCGCGCGTGGCGGCCTGGTGTTTGGGTGTGAGCGGCCTGTGCTGCTTGGTGGCGCCGCTGCTCATGCACGCACCCGACGCGCTGTTTTTCGCGTGGTTGCTGATCTGGGGCATCACCGCGGCGGGCGACTCGCCGCAGTTCTCAACCCTCACCGCGCGCAACGCGCCGCCACTGGCGGTGGGCAGTGTGCTCACCTTGACCAACAGCATCGGTTTTGCCATCAGCACCCTGAGCATATTGTTGTTCGTGGCCTTGACCGATGCGCTGCCGCTGGGCTGGCTCTTGACCGGCTTGGCCTTGGGCCCTGCGCTGGGCTGGTGGGCCATGCGGCCTTTGGTGCGCGAGCGCGCTTAAGACCCGGCCATCCATTCAATGCGCCACCGAGCGCGAAAACAGGTGGATGACCAAAACCCCCGCGATGATCAAGCCCATGCCGATGAGCGCCGGTGCGTCTAGATTTTGGCCAAACCACAGCCAAGCGATGAGTGAGATCAACACGATGCCCACGCCCGACCAAATGGCATAAGCCACGCCGGTCGGCACCGTGCCCAAGGTTTGGGCCAAACACCAAAACGACACGCCATACACCAACACCGTGGCCAGACTCGGCCACCAGCGCGTGAAGCCTTCGGAGGTTTTGAGCAGGGTGGTGGCGATGACCTCGGCGACGATGGCCACGCCCAAATACAGGTAAGCGGTTTGCATCCCGCCACTCTAGCAGTGAGCGGGGTGTGGGTGTCAGGCGTGAGCTTGGCTGCTCTGCACGTCGGCGTCGAACTGTGCCATCGCTGCAAGCGTCAAGGGGTCGGTGGCCAAGCTGGTGGCGAAGTCGGGGCGCACGGTGGCCGCCGCAGCGCCGAGGGCCATGAGTTGGGACAAGACGTCGGCGCTTTTGATGCTGGCGGCCAGCAGCTGTGGGCCTTGCTGTTGCACCGACACACAAGCTTTCATGAGCGACCAGACATCGCGCCCATCGGCTTGCAAACGGCCCACATAGGGTGCCACCCAATTCGCCCCTTGCTGCTGCGCCCACAGCAATTGCATGGGGTTGGACAAACCGGTCAGCAGCGTGGGCACGCCCCAAGCTTGTACCTCTTGCAACACGTGTTGCCAATCGGGGTGGCAGGGCAATTTGATGGTCAGGCGCACGCGGGCTTGGCGCGCCAAGGGCAAGAGCTGGCCCAGCCAATCGGCGGCTTCACCGGCATCGGCACGCGGCAGTTGCAGCATCAACTCCGGCAAGCGGTGCGAGCCTGCGGCCATCACCAGTTGCCGGTATCCAGCCAGGCTCACCGGCAAGCCCGCTTGCAAGACCAGCGTGGGGTTGGTGGTCACGCCTTGCACCGGGGGGCAGCCCGCGGGCAGTGTCCATTGGTTTTCGTCGGCGCTGTCCAAATAAAGCTTCATGCGTGGTCCTGCTTGAGGAAGATGTCTTTGTCGGGGAAGAACTGGCTGTGCAGCGGCAACAAGGCCCCGCCCATGGCGCGAGCGTGAGCGCCCACGCGGCCGCTGAGCAACTCGGGCTGGTGCATGCCATCGAAGCGGTAGTGCTGCAGGGCCTCGCGTGTGGCGTCTTTGAGCGCGGCCATCAGCGGTGCGCCGAGCGAGCCGTCCATGACCACCGCGTCCAAATCCAGCAAGGCGGCGGCGCTGGCGACCGTCATGGCCAAGGCGCGGCTGGCTTGGCCCAGCCAAGCTTGGGTGTGCTCGGCGTAGGCCGCGTCCATGATGCTGTCGCGGTGCACCAAGAGCGCGTCGTGGCCCGAGGCGATGAGGGCTTGTTCGAGTTGCCAGCCCGAGGCTTGTTGCAACAGTTGCGGCGGTGCTGCGGTGCCTTGCGTGGCCAAACCCACCGGCAAGGAACCGATGGCGCCCGCGTTGCCGCGCTCACCGCCCATGATGTGGCCGGCCAAGACCAAACCACCGCCCACGAAGGTGCCCACATAAATGTAGAGAAAGCTGCGCAGGGTGCGGCCGTGGCCTTGGATGAGCTCGGCCACACAGGCCGCGGTGGTGTCTTTGGCGAACTCCACCGGCAAGGGCGTGAGCGCTTGCACGGCGGCTTGCAGGTCGATGTGTTCCCAACGCGCCAGCGCCAGTGCGGCGTCTCCGCCCATGAGGTCGGCCCATTGGTGCAGCGACAGCGGCGCGGTCAGGCC
>JBFZCK010000169.1:0-4002 GCA_041307965.1 Burkholderiales bacterium
CGCTCCAAGGTGCGCTCTTGGTGCACCTCTTGCACCACGCCCTGCTCGATCACCGCCACGCGGGTTTCTTGCGGCGACCAGTTGATGAGGATGTCTTGTCCCATGGTGTTGTCTTTCAGTACAGGGGCTGGCCCGCTTGGGCCATGAGCTGCGCGGTTTGCAGCGCCGGCAGACCCATGATGCCCGAATAACTGCCCTCGATCGATTCGATCCACAGCGAGGCCCGGCCTTGGATGGCGTAGGACCCGGCTTTGCCCATGGGCTCTTCGCTGGCCACATAGGCCGCGATTTGTGCATCGCTGAGTTCGGCGAACTTCACCCGCGAGACACTCAAGGCCACGCGGGCCGTGGCGGGTGAGTCGCCCAAGGCCACAGCGGTCATCACCGCATGCCACTGACCGGCGAGCGCGCGCAACATGGCGTGGGCGTCGGCGGGGCTCTCGGGCTTGCCCAAGATGCGGTCACCCAAAGCCACCGTGGTGTCGGCGCACAGCACCGAGCCCACCGCCAAAGCGCGACGCTCGCGCCGCGCCAAGGCCGCTTGTAACTTCAGCCCGGTCACGCGCTGGACGTACGCCGCGGGCGCTTCGCCGGGCAAGACCACTTCCAAGGCCTCGGCGTCTTCGTGTGCGTCGGGCAGCAGCATCTCGCAGCGCACGCCCCACTGGTTGAGCAGTTGCAAACGGCGCGGGCTTTGAGAAGCCAAATAAACCCAGTTATTCACGGTGGTACGGGTGGTTGGTGAGGATGGACCACGCCCGGTAGAGCTGCTCGACCAAGAGCACACGGGCCATGGCGTGGGGCAAGGTCATGTCGGACAAACGGATGCGAGCGGCCGCTGCGGCGCGGAATTCGGGACACAGGCCGTCGGGCCCGCCGATCACAAAAGCGACGTCGTCGCCCATGCTTTGCCACTGCGTGAGTTGCTGGGCCAAGGCCTGTGTGGTGTAGGTGCTGCCGCGCTCGTCCATGGCCACGACGCGGGCGCCGCGGGGGATGGCCGCTTCGATGCGCTGGCGCTCGGCGGCGAGCAAGGTCTCGCGGGTTTTGGAGCCGCGGGGCTCGGTCTTGACGGTTTTGACTTCCAAACGCAAGTCTGGGCCAAAGCGTTTGACGTAGTCGTCACACGCGGTTTGCGCCCAGTCGGGCATGCGCTGCCCAACCGCCACCACCCACAGCTTCATGCGCGTTTGGTGGTTTTCTTGGCCGGGGCTTTGCTGGCGACCTTGGCCGCGCCTTTGGCCGGGGTCTTGGGCTTGGACTGCACCACCAATTTGGCCATGGTCTTTTTCGCGGGCGCTTTGGCCGTGGTTTTCACCGCGGTTTTGGCGGGTGCTTTGGCGATGGTTTTGGTGGCGGTTTTGGCCACGGGCTTGGCCGTGGTTTTGGCCGCTGTTTTCACCGCGGTTTTGGCCGGCGCTTTAGAAGCCACCTTGGCCGCGGGTTTGACCGGAGCGCGGTTGCTGGTCTTGGCGGGCGCTTTGGGCGCGACGGCCGGCTGAGCCTTGGCCTGCGACTTCACCGTGGCTTTGGCGCTGCGGCTCGGTGCGGTTTTGGTGGCGGCTTTTTTGGCGGCCGGTTTGGCGGGCTTGGCCGTCTCGGGCTTGGTCGCGCCGTGTTTGGTGCGCACCGGCTTTTCGCCCCAAATCTCTTCGAGGTGGTAGTACTGGCGAATGACGGGCTGCATGACGTGGGCCACGGCAGCGCCACAGTCCACGATGATCCACTCGCCGTTTTCTTCGCCTTCGATGCGGGGCTTGTCGAAGCCCGCTTCACGCACGGCGTCGCGCACGCTGGCGGCCAAAGCCTTGGTTTGGCGGTTGGAAGTGCCGCTGGCGATGATCACGCGCTCAAACAGCGGCGAGAGGTGCTCGGTGTTGAACACCACGATGTCTTGACCCTTGACGTCCTCCAAACCATCGACGATGGCGCGTTGGAGTTTTTGGACGTCTTTTTTGGCAGTGGTTTCGCTGGTCATGAGGGCTTCTGATAGAGGTGATGTTGTGAAATATAGCTTGCCACGGCCGGATGCAGTGGGCTGCTGGATGGATCCGTGGCGTCAAAGTGACCCTCAGCGGCCGCGGCCCGCAGTTCGGTGGAACTCCAAGGCAAAGCCGGCATCGACAGGTGAACACAAGGCAGTTCGTCGCTCACCCCAGGCTGTCCTGGGCGTGTCGCCACCACCACCGTTGACATGTCCAAGATGCGCCGCCAGTCCTTCCAAGTGGTGAACGCCGACCACTGGTCGGCCCCCATCAACAAGAAGATTTGGGCACCTGGCCACTGCGCTCGCAATTCGGTCAAAGTCTCGACAGTGTAGCTGGGACGCTCACGTTGGGTTTCGCGGGGGTCAATTTGCACCCCCGGCGTGTCGCCCCAAACCGCCTCGCACATGGCCAAACGGTGCGTGGCGTCGCTCAAAGCTCGGGCCTTGTGATAGGCCTGTCCGGTGGGCACGATGAGCAAGCGGTCCAAGGCCAATTGCGCCATCGCCGCTTGCGCCATGGCTTGGTGAGCGGCGTGCGGCGGGTCAAACGAGCCGCCAAACACGCCCAAGCGGCCCACGGTGTTGCCGCCAGCTGGACCCATCAGAGCCAGTCCTTGCGCACGATGAAGTCGCTGTACAAACGCGCTTCGGGGCTGCCCGCTTCGGGCTGGTGTTGGTAAGACCAGGTCACCAGCGGCGGCATCGACAACAAAATCGATTCGCTGCGGCCGCCCGATTGCAAGCCGAAGTGCGTACCCCGGTCAAACACCAAGTTGAACTCGACATAACGGCCACGGCGGTAGAGCTGGAAGTCGCGCTCGCGCTGGGTGTAGGCCATGCCTTGGCGGCGTTGCACGATGGGCAGGTAAGCGCCCAAGAACGCGTCGCCCACCGATTGCAGCATCTCAAAGCTGCGCTCGGCGCCGAGCTCGGAGAAGTCGTCAAAGAACACACCGCCCACACCGCGCTGCTCGTCGCGGTGCTTCAAATAAAAATACTCGTCGCACCAGGTCTTGAAGCGCGGGTATTTGTCTTCACCAAACGGCGTCAAAGCGTCGCGGCAGGTGCGGTGAAAGTGAACGGCGTCTTCTTCAAAGCCGTAATACGGCGTGAGGTCCATGCCGCCGCCGAACCAGCGCACGGCCTCGCCTTGGGCGGGCTGCGCGCTGATCATGCGCACGTTCATGTGCACCGTGGGCACATAGGGGTTGCGGGGGTGAAACACCAAGGACACACCCATGGCCTCAAACGGCGCACCGGCCAACTCGGGTCGGTGTTGGGTGGCCGAGGGCGGCAGGCGCGGGCCGGTGACGTGCGAGAAGCCACAACCCGCACGCTCGAACACCGCCCCACCCTCCAAGATTTGGGTGATGCCTTGGCCTTGGAGCATCTCGCCCGCGGGCTTTTGCCAAGGGTCGACCAAAAACTCACCCCCATCGATCTCAGCGATTGCGCCGGTGATGCGGTTTTGCAGGCCCTTCAAATAGGCGCTCACGGTTTCGTTGTTCAACATCTCAAAAACTTTCTCTGCTTCAACGGGGAATGGGACGGATCGGGCTGGCTTGGTCGGCGTGTCGGCCTTGCGAAGACCCCAACACGGCCGCCATGTGTTCGTAATCGGCCGCCACATCGCCCGTCAAACGCACGAACTGGCTCACGTCCACGGTTTTTCGGGCGTAGTCCAAACGCACCAAGGCCAAGGGCACATCGGCGCCACGCGCCACTTGGTAGAAGCCGCTGCGCCAACCTTCGGTGCGCCGTCGCGTGCCTTCGGGCGACAGGGCCAACCAAAAGAAACGGTCTTCGCGCCGGGCTTGCGCAAAGTGCGCCAACATCTCCGACACCGCACCTTGTGAACCTTTGCGCGACAAAGACACGCCACCGAGCCAACGCAACCAGGTGCCAAACAAGGGCACGCGAAACAAACTGTCCTTGGCCCAAAATTTCAGGTCCAAGCCGATGGCCCATTTGGCCATGACCGCATACGGGAAGTCCCAGTTGCTGGTGTGCGGGTA
>JBFZCK010000170.1:0-6482 GCA_041307965.1 Burkholderiales bacterium
GTCATGCTGGCCATCACCAGCAGCTTGCGCGGCAAGCCCTTGCCCAAAGGTTTCATTGCGTTTGGCGAGGTGGGCTTGGCCGGCGAGGTGCGCCCTGCGCCGCGTGGCCAAGACCGCCTCAAAGAGGCCGCCAAGCTGGGCTTCACCACCGCCGTGGTGCCCAAGGCCAACGCGCCCAAGAAAAACGACAAAGCCTTTGAGGGCTTGACCATCCACGCGGTCGAGCGCATCGAAGACGCCATGAATTTGGTTCGGGGTTTGTGATGCCCACCCTGCCCCCGCGCTGGCGCAGCCTGCTCTTTCCTGCTTTGGCCCTGGGCTTGATGTTCGGTGCCTGGCGCAGCTACGGCGGCCAAGGCCTGCTGCTGGCCACGTTGATGATCAGCTTTTGGGTCTTGCTGCACTTCACACAGCTCATGCGCGTGCTGCGCATCGCGGCTTCGCGCCCGATGGGTCAAGTGGCCGACCTCGCGCCTGTGCTTCGCCGCTTGCGCGTGGGCCAGTCGCTCAGCGACGTGGTGCGCCTCACGCGCAGCTTGGGTTTGCGCGTCAACCCGCCCGAAGCATCGGTCAACGTCTTGTTGTGGTCCGATGAAGCGGGCCACACCTTGACCGCGACCTTCGACCATGGCCGCCTGAGCGCCTTTGAACACCGACCGCCCGAGACCCCACCGGCACAGTCGTAAAATCTGTTTTTTTGATCAACCCGGCCGTGGGGCATCCCCGGCCACTTCACCTCAGAGGCTTTGCACATGTCCCCCATTCCTTCGATGTCCGACCGCGACGGCAAAATTTGGATGGACGGCCAAATGGTCGAATGGCGCGACGCCAAGATCCACGTGCTCAGCCACACGCTTCACTACGGCTGTGGCGCCTTTGAAGGCGTGCGCGCCTACAAAACCGAGCAAGGCACGGCCATCTTCCGTTTGCAAGAGCACACCGAGCGCCTGTTCAACAGCGCCAAGATCTTGCGCATGAACATCCCCTTCACCCAAGAGCAGGTGAACGCCGCCCAATGCGCCGTGGTCCGTGAAAACAAGCTCGAGAGCGGCTACATCCGCCCCCTGACCTGGATCGGCGACCGCAAACTGGGCGTCTCGCCCAAGGGCAACACCATCCACCTGATGGTCGCCGCTTGGACTTGGGGTGCTTACTTGGGCGAAGAAGGCATGAAGCGCGGCATCCGCGTGAAGACCAGCAGCTACACCCGCCACCACGTCAACATCACCATGACGCAGGCCAAAGCGGTGAGCAACTACACCAACTCCATCTTGGCCAACATGGAAGCCACCGACGACGGTTACGACGAAGCCCTGCTGCTCGACAGCTCCGGCTTTGTGTCCGAAGGTGCGGGCGAGAACATCTTCGTGATCAAGAACGGCGTGATCTACACGCCCGACTTGTCGGCCGGCGCTTTGAACGGCATCACCCGCAACACGGTGTTCCACATCGCCAAGGACTTGGGCCTGGAGATCGTGCAAAAGCGCATCACCCGCGACGAGGTCTACATCGCCGACGAAGCCTTCTTCACCGGCACCGCCGCTGAAGTGACGCCGATTCGCGAACTCGACCGCATCGAGCTGGGCAAGCCTGGCTACGTCGGCAGTCGCGGCCCCATCACCGAAAAAATCCAGACCGCGTTCTTTGACATCGTCAACGGCCGCAACCCCAAATACGCCCACTGGCTCACCCAAGTCTGATCACCATGAGCACCCCTGCCGTCATCGAGCTCCGCGCCCAAGACCTCAACGCCCACGGCGGTGTGGTCTGCCCCAGCCCGCAGTCGGGTATGGCCACATGGAACAGCCACCCCAAGGTGTCCTTGGACGTGGCCAAAACCGGTGAAGCACGTTGCCCTTACTGCGGCACGGTGTATCGCCTCAAAGCCGGCGAGTCGGTGGCCCACGGCCACTGAGCCCTGCCGCAGCGCCCCCAAACGCCAAAAAAAAAGGCCACCCCGTGAAGGGTGGCCTGAAGTCCATGCGTGGACGTCGTTGAAGAACCTTTGAACGGTACCCCCTCCCAGGGGACCTGATGCGCTGTGACAGCAACAGGTTCATTGTGTCAATCAAATGCGCGCTTGAATAGCCTTAAGCGTGGTTTTAATGGCTATTTTTTAGTTATTTTTAATACTTAAGCACTCTATTTTACGGCCACGTGTCGGCCCGCTAGGACCACCAGTGCGATCACCGGCAAGCCCATCAACGCGGTCAACACAAAGAAGCCCGGGTAACCCAGCGTGTCGACCATGCCGCCCGAATAACCGCCCAAGGTCTTGGGCAGCAGCGTCATGAGCGAGCTGAAGAGCGCGTATTGCGTGGCGGTGAAAGACACATTCACCAAGCTCGACAAAAAGCCCACGAACGCCGCGCTGGCGAAGCCGGCGGCCAAGTTGTCGGCGGAGACCACCGCGTACAAGAGCGGCAGGCTGTAGCCCACCTCGGCCAAAACCACAAAGGCCAAGTTGGTCAAAGCGGCCATCACCGCGCCCCAAAACAAACAGCGCATCACGCCCCAGCGCGTGGCCAAAATGCCGCCCAACAAACCGCCCGCGATGCCGATCACCACCCCATAGGTTTTCACGGCGTTGGCGATTTCAATTTTGGAATAACCGAGGTCGGCGTAAAACACATTGGAGATCACGCCCAGCACGATGTCCGAGATGCGGTAGAGCCCGATGAGCGCCAGCAGCAACCACGCGGTGCGTGCGCCGTAGCGAGCAAAAAAATCTTGAATCGGCACCACCCAGGTTTGTCGCGCCACCGAAGCCTGGGCCACGCCCCAATGCACCAGCAACCACCCCAAAGCGCCCGCGGCTGACAAGGCGGTGAGCATGCGCGCCGTCTCAAAGAGCAAGGTGCTCAGCGGCCCCAAGGTTCCGCCCCACACCGACTGCGCCCATTCGCCCAGCCAGAAAAACACCGCGACAAAAGCCCCCACACCGCCCGCGAACACCGCGAACAAACGCACATTGCCCTGGGCCGACCAGCGTTCGGTCTCGGGCCGCTCGGGCTCGGGCATGAAGAGGTTGGTCAAGATGCCGATGGCCATGGCCGCGGCCATCACGGCGTAGGTTTGTTGCCAAGCGCTGTAGAGGTAAGCGTCTTTGGCCGAACCCCAGTAGGAGGCCAAATACAAAGCCCCCGCACCAGCCACGATCATGCCCACGCGGTAGCCACCGATGTACGCCGACGACAACAACGGCTGCAGGCTCGGCGGGGCCGACTCGATGCGGTAGGCGTCGATCACCACGTCTTGTGTGGCCGAGGAAAAACCCAGCAACACCGCCAAAGCCGCCATGAACGCCAAGGAGGTGCCGCCCTGGGCCGGGTCCACACTGGCCATGCCCAAGAGCGCCACCACCACACCGAGCTGGGCCAACAACAACCACGAGCGGCGCTGACCCAACCAGCCCGTCAACACGGGCAAGGGCATGCGGTCCACCAAAGGCGCCCACACAAACTTGAACGAATACCCCAGCGCAGCCCAACTGAAGAAGGTCACCGCCTTGCGCTCCACACCCGCTTCCAGCAGCCACAGCGAGAGCGAGGAGAAGATCAACAAGATCGGCAAGCCCGCCGAGAAGCCCAGCAAAGCCAGGGTCAACATGCGGCGGTCCCACAGGGCTGTGAAACTTTGCGCCCATGTGGGGTTTTTTGCGGGTGTGTGGTTCATACAGGTGCGTGGTGTGATGCGTCTCTCGCTATTATTGACCCATGTGCCTACTCTGTGACTTCAAAGCCTCTCGCCGCCAGGTTCTGCGCGGCGGCATCGCCTCCCTCGCCACCGTGGGGTTGGCTGCGCACGCCCAAGTGGACGTTGGGCCACCTTCGTCCTTGAGAAAACTCGTTTCGGCCGAACAGGTCGAAGGGGCTGCGACCAAGCAATACAGCCAAATGATGGCCAGCGCCGACGAGCAGCGCGCGCTCTACCCCGAGAACCACCCCCAAGTGCGCCGATTGAGAGAAATTGCGCGTCGCTTGATCCCCCACAGCAACAGCTGGAATCCCAGCGCCAAAAACTGGGCATGGGAAATCAACCTCATCCACAGCGACCAGATCAACGCGTTTTGCATGCCCGGCGGCAAGATCGCTTTTTACAGCGGCATCCTCGACAAGCTCGAGCTCAGCAACGACGAAGCGGCCATGATCATGGGTCATGAAATGGCCCACGCCTTGCGCGAGCACGCCCGCGCCCAAATGGGCAAAGGCTCGGCCACCAGCTTGGGTTTGCGCATCGGCGCGGCGCTGTTGGGCTTGGGCCAAGTGGGCGACATGGCCGCCGACTTGGGCACGCAACTCTTGTCGCTGCAATTCAGCCGCTCGGACGAAACCGAAGCCGATCTGGTGGGCTTGGAGCTGGCCGCGCGCGGCGCCTTCACGCCCCAGGCCAGCGTCACGCTGTGGCAAAAAATGGCGGCCGCATCGGGCGGCGCGTCCTCGCTGTCGTTTTTATCGACCCACCCCAGCAGCCCCGACCGCATCAAGACCTTGCAGCGCAACGTGCCCAAGGTACAAGGCCTGTTCGAGCAAGCCCGCGCAGCCGGTTAAGCGCCTTCGCCCACGTAGGGGTTGGTGCGGCGCTCGCGCCCCAAGGTGCTCTCGGGGCCGTGGCCGGGGATGAACACCGTTTCATCCCCCATGGGCCACAAGCGCTCGCGGATGCTGCTGAGCAACTGCTCGTGGTTGCCCTGCGGAAAGTCGGTGCGCCCAATGCTGCCGGCGAACAGCACATCGCCCACAAACACCCGCTGCGCTGGCGCGCTGTGAAACACCACGTGGCCCGGCGTGTGGCCCGGGCAGTGGCGCACGGCCAAGGTGCAGTGACCCACCGTGACCGTGTCGCCATCGGCCAACCAACGCGTGGGCGTGAAGTCTTGCGCGAGGGGGAAACCGAACATCTGGCTTTGCTGCGGCAGGCCGTCAATCCAAAACTGATCGCCGGGGTGCGGCCCCACGATGGGCAAACTCAAGCGACTGGCCAACTCACCCACGCCACCGGCGTGGTCGATGTGCGCGTGCGTGAGCCAAATGGCCTTCAGCGTCACACCCAATCGCCCTACCTCGGCCAACAACACGTCCAAGTCTCCACCGGGGTCGATGACCGCGGCGTCCATGGTTTCGTCGCACCAGACAATGGAGCAGTTTTGAGAAAAATCGGTGACGGGGACGGTGAGGTACTGGAACATCACACCAGTATAAATAGGCCTGCGATTCACCCGGTCGGCATGCGCTACAGTGGGTGACTCCAGCACAACCCGTGCGGGTCGTCGATTGCCCCTGTGCCCGGATACCTCACCCAGCAAACAGCGGTTGCGATTGCCGGCGTGGCCGACTTGCAGATTCGGTCTTTGCTCAACCAACAACAGTTCCACGACCCACTGAATGTGGCGGCCGATCGGGGCATTTCCTCGGCCATGTGGCCGCTGTTTGGTTTGCTCTGGCCTTCGGGTCTGTGTTTGGCCGAGCGCCTGGGGCAGCGCGCCGTGCGCCCCGAACGGGTGTTGGAACTGGGCTGTGGTTTGGGGCTGGCGTCTTTGGTCGGGCACCGTTTGGGGGCCAACGTGACCGCCAGCGACTGCCACCCCTTGGCCGGTGTTTTTTTGGCGGAAAACCTGCGCCTCAACGGCTTGGGGCCGATGCCCTTCCAGCACGGTCAGTGGGGCGAATTTGAGTCGCGGGTGACGGGGCGTTTTGACCTGGTGATCGCCAGCGACGTGCTGTACGAACGCGACGAGCAAGGCACCTTGGCGCAGTTCATTGAACAGCACTGCGCCGAGAGCGCCGAGGTCTGGGTGGTCGACCCCAACCGCGCCAACCGACCGGCGTTTCACCGGCACATGCGGCACTGGGGTTTTGAGATGAGTGAGGTGTTTTTACACCGCCCCAGCCTGACGGGGCAGGCCGATTACCGGGGGCGGATGCTGACCTACCAGCGGCGCTGAGCCGCTGGGTCGGCAAATTAGAACGGAATGTCGTCGTCCATGTCGTCAAAGCCGCTGGCGGGGCGGGCCGCTTGGGCGGGTGCCGCAGCCGGTGCTTGACGGGGGGCTGCGGGTGCGCGGGGTGCGGCCGCGGCGGGGCGGCTGTAGCCACCTTCGTCGCCACCACCGCTGGGGCCACCCATGCCTTCACGGCCGCCGAGCAATTGCAGTTCGGTGGCGATGATGTCCACGGTGTTCTTTTCCACACCGGTGGTTTTGTCGACGTAAGTGCCGTACTTCAAGCGGCCTTCGACGTACACGGGGCGTCCTTTTTTGACGTATTCGCCGGCAATTTCAGCCAAGCGGTCATAGAAGGTGACGCGGTGCCACTGGGTGTCTTCGATGGTTTCGCCGCTGTTTTTGTCTTTGCGGCGGCTGGACGTGGCGATGCTGATGTTGGCCACGGCCTGGCCCGAGGGCAGGTAACGGATTTCGGGATCACGGCCACAGTTGCCGACGAGGATGACTTTGTTGACGGATGCCATGGTGGGTGTCCTTT
>JBFZCK010000171.1:0-4463 GCA_041307965.1 Burkholderiales bacterium
TGCAAGGCGGCCATGGCCCACATGGCCTCGCGCCAACCCCACAGCGCGATCCACCACGAACTCAGCGGGATGAACACCGTGCTGGCCAGCCCACCGAACAAGGTGATGGTGATGATGGCGCGCCGGTAGTCCAAGGGGAATCGGCGCGTGACCACCGCAAACGCGGGTGTGTAAACCGTGGCCGCAGAAGCCATGCCCAGCCACACCCACACCGCGTAAAACGACCACAGGCTGTTGACTTGGCTGTGCGCCAGCAAGCCCAGTGCCGCGGCCAACGAGCCGATCACCATCACGCGGCGCTCGTGGCCGGCGTCGATCCAGCGGCCCACCGCAAAGGCCATCAGGCCTTCGGCCAACAAGGCCAAGGCAAACGCCAACGAGGCTTCGGCGCGCGACAAACCCAGCTCGGTTTGCACCGGCCCCAAGATCAAAGAGAAGGTGTAGTAAACCGTGCCCCAGGTGATCAACTGGGCCAAGCCCAAGGCCCAACTCAAGCGCATCTCAGGCGCTCGCGAAACACGCGTCGAGTTCGCGCAACCACCGCGCTTTGTCGGCGTCGTTGGCGAAGCTGGCTTGGAGGCTGTTGGCTGCCAAGGTCTTGGCGTGTTGGGCGTTCAGGCCCAAGGCCGCGAAGGTTTGTAGGTAGTTCTCGTTGAGGTAGCCACCGAAGTAAGCCGGGTCGTCGGAGTTGACCGTCACGCAAATGCCCGCGTCGAGCATCTGCTTGAGGTTGTGGTCTTCCAAGCCGCCGAACACACACAGCTTGAGGTTGGAGAGCGGGCACACGGTCAGCGGCATGCGGCTTTGCGCCAAGCGTTGCATCAGCGCGGGGTCGTGAATGGCTTGCACGCCGTGGTCGATCCGCTCGACCTGCAACACGTCCAAGGCGCTCCAGATGTAGGCCGGTGGGCCTTCCTCGCCCGCGTGGGCCACGAGGTGCAAACCCAAGGCGCGGGCTTGCGCGAACACCCGGGCGAACTTCTCGGGCGGGTGCCCCACCTCGCTGGAGTCGAGCCCCACGCCAATGAACCGCTCGCGCCACGGCAGGGCCGCTTGCAGCGTCTCGATGGCCTCGTCTTCGGACAGGTGGCGCAAAAAGCACAGGATCAAATCCGCGCTGATGCCCAGCTTCGTGTGCGCGTCTTGGCAAGCGCGGTGCAGGCCTTCGATCACCGTGCCCATCGGCACGCCGCGTGCGGTGTGGGTTTGCGGGTCAAAGAAGAGTTCGGCGCGCACCACGTGGTCGGCCGCGGCGCGTTCGAAATACGCCCATGCCATGTCGTAAAAGTCTTGTTCGTGCAGCAGCACGCTGGCCCCGGCGTAGTACAGGTCCAGAAAGCTCTGCAGGTGGGTGAAGGCGTAGGCGGCGCGCAGCTCGGCCACGTTGGCGTAGGGCAGCGACACGCCGTTGCGCTGCGCCAGCGCGAAGATCAGCTCGGGTTCGAGCGAGCCCTCGATGTGGATGTGCAGCTCGGCCTTGGGCATGGTTTGGATCAAGGCGGCTAAAGACTGGGCGGTGGCGGTCATGGGGTCTCCCGTGGCGGTGTCAGCGCAACATGTTACGACCGAACTTTCAACTCACCACTCAAATCCAGGTCTGCTAACTCAAGTGTGGACTCGTGGCTTAGAAGAAACCTTGCTTCTAAGAAAAGGCTTTTCAACAAAATGCCAAGAAATCAAGGCAAATGCGATGGTTACAACTGTAGATGCGAAAATAAACACAGAAACAGGCTTGTTCTGAAAGCCGTATTGAATCAATACTTGTTGAATGGGAAAAGAAAATAAATATACCCCATATGAAAGATCACCAATCTTGTTTGGAATAATAGGAAGAAACAACCAATGCTTTGATATCCAAATACAAGCCACAGCAAAAAACCAATGGTACATAAGACTGGTTAATGGTCGTACATCAAAAAATGCTAGGGAAAAAATCAACAGTAATGATGCAGTGCCGAACGACCTCAAGACTGGACCACCTAATTCATCTTTATAAGCAGACAAAAGACCGCCGATGGCGAACATCAGGAAATATTTGCTAGAAAAATAAGACAAACCAAACAAGCGATTATTTAAGCCATACTCGCTAACTGGCCTGATAAAATACACAAATGATAAAAAAGCACACGTAATGATTAGTTTTTTGTTCATTCCAAAAGGAATCAGCCATAAAAACAATAAACCTAAATAAGCCTTTATCTCCAAATTCAAGGACCATAGTGATCCATTTACTGCAGACATTTGGTTGTTTTCAAAAACGCCTGGCAACTCATACTTGATATTGTATCCAATCGAATTTTTAAGATAATTCCAGGTTATTTTCTCCGAAAAGAAATCTGTTATTGGTAGAGAGGTTGCAAGAGGACCTAAAATAAAGACGGACAAAAGTGTCACAAAAATTAATGCAGGATATATTCTAAGGGCCCGTTTTTTTAAAAAATCAAGTGCGCCGCTGGAGTTGGCAATAGAATTGGTGACCAAGTAGCCGCTAATAACAAAAAATACAGAAACAGAAATCCCGCCCAAACTGTCATATTTCCAATTCTCGGTAATGAGATCCGTTTGTTTGGATCCTAATAATGGATATGTATGAAAATACAAAACTCCCCAAGCAGCCATGAGTCGTAAAATATCGAATCTGTTCTCGTGGTTCATGTGTGTGGTTTAAAAGAGGCGATACAAAATTAATCGCAAATTGTAATTCACGCGATTTTGTTCAAGCCCAATCGGTACTGCAAAGCCTCGGCCATGTGCGCCGTCTGCACCCGTTCGCTGCCCGCCAGATCGGCGATGGTGCGCGCGACTTTGAGCGTGCGGTGGGTGCTGCGCCCGCTCAGGCCCAAGCGGGTGGCGGCGTGTTGCAACCATTGGCTGGCGGCGGGCTCCAGCCGGGCGTGGGCATCGATGGCCTGACCTTGCAAAGCGGCGTTGCTGCAACCTTGGCGTTGCGCCGCGCGGTTGCGGGCCGCGGCGCTGCGCTCGGCCATGGGCGCGCTGGCTTCGCCGGGGGCTTGTTGCAGCAACTCATCGGCGCTCAGGCTGCTGACGTGAACGTGCAGGTCAATCCGGTCGAGCAGCGGCCCGGAGATTTTTTGTTGGTAGCGCGCGATCTGGTCGGGCGTGCAGCGGCAACGCCCGTCGCGTGAGCCGGCGTGGCCGCAGGGGCAGGGGTTCATGGCGGCGATCAATTGGAAGCGGGCAGGGAATTCGGCGCGCCGCGCTGCGCGGGCGATGGTGATGGTGCCGGTCTCCAGCGGTTCGCGCAGGGCCTCGAGCGCGCTGCGCGGGAACTCGGGCAGCTCGTCCAAGAACAGCACGCCGCGGTGGGCCAAGGATATTTCGCCTGGCCTGGGCGGCGACCCGCCACCGACCAAAGCCACGGCGCTGGCCGTGTGGTGCGGCGCGCAGTAAGGGCGGCAGCCCAAGCGCGACAAGTCCAGCCGGCCCGCCAAGCTGGCGATGGCCGCGCTCTCCAGCGCTTCGTCCACGTCCAGCGGTGGCAACAAACCCGCCAAGCGCTGCGCCAACATCGACTTGCCCGAGCCCGGTGGCCCCATCAAGAGCAGCGAATGACCGCCCGCCGCCGCGATCTCCAAAGCCCGTTTGGGGCCGGCTTGGCCTTTCACGTCGGCCATGTCGGGCCACAACGCGGCGTCCGAACGCTGGGGGGCTTGGGTTTGCAAGCGCGTCCAACCGTCGCTGGGCGCGGCATCGCGGGGCGCGAAGGCCTGCACCACGTCGAGCAGATGCTGGGCGCGAAACACCTGCGCGTCGGGCACCAACGCCGCTTCTTCCGCGCTGCCCGGTGGCAAGACCAAACGCGTGGCGGGCCCGGCACGGCGCAAGGCCAAACCCATGGCCAAGGCCCCGCGCACCGGGCGCAGCGCGCCGCTGAGCGACAGCTCGCCCGCGAATTCCCAGCCGACCAAACGCGCCGCGTCGATCTGTCCGCTGGCGGCCAAGATGCCCAATGCCATGGGCAAGTCCAAGCGCCCCGAGTCTTTGGGCAAATCGGCCGGAGCCAAGTTGACCGTGATGCGTTGGTTGTGCGGGAAGTTCAGGCCCGCGTTGACGATGGCCGAGCGCACGCGTTCGCGCGCCTCTTTCACCTCGGTGTCGGCCAAACCCACCAAGGTGAACAAGGGCAGGCCGTTGGCCAAATGCACCTCGACCTCCACTGCGTGGGCCACCAAACCCACCAACACCCGCCCATGAACCGTTGCCAAACCCATGTCCGCCTCCTCGGGGGCACCGCCCCGGTGCGCACCGAAGTGGTGCACTTTATCGGTGCATGTCGCATCTTGGTGCGGTGCCAGCGGGCCATGGTGGCACGGTGCGCGGGCCTTGTCAGCCGCCTTGGGCACGGGTTTTGTCGCGAGCGCCACAGGGGCGCACAAACAAAAACGGGGGGCGTGCGTTAGTTGGCACGGTCTGTGCGATGCAAGGGTATCGACCCCTTTGGG
>JBFZCK010000172.1:0-2622 GCA_041307965.1 Burkholderiales bacterium
GTCGTCGCGAAAGCTACGCCCACACCCCCATGCCCCGAATGACCAACACCTACATGCTGGGTGGCGACAAAAGCGCCGAGGAAATCGTGGCCAGCATGAAGAAGGGTCTGTATGCCACCAACTTCGGGGGTGGACAGGTTGACATCACGAGCGGCAAGTTCGTGTTTTCTGCCAGCCAGGCCTATTGGGTCGAGGACGGAAAAATCCAGTATCCGGTCAAGGGTGCCACCTTGGTCGGCAGTGGCCCTGAGTCGCTCAAAAAAGTCAGCCTGATCGGCAACGACATGAAGCTCGACTCGGGTGTGGGCACCTGCGGCAAAGAAGGCCAGAGCGTGCCGGTGGGCGTGGGCCAGCCCACCCTGCGTGTGGACGGTTTGACCGTGGGCGGTACGGCCTGAACGGGCCTATGCCGGCTTGTGCTAAAGTGATCCTCATGCAACGCATCGCTTTCTTTGCTTTTTATTTTTGGTTCTCAGTCCCTGGCGGACGAGAGGCGATGCTGTAAGCAAACCCCCATCTCGATCAAACCGCCGGCCCCACAGCCCGGCGGTTTTTTTTCGACCTTCCAAACGATTGATTTTTTCAGGAGAACCCGATGAACGCCACCCCAACCAGCGACAGCGCCTATTCGCGTCCCGCCGACAAGACCAGCCGCACCGACGACGAACGCATCCAGGACATCACCGTGTTGCCCCCTCCCGAACACCTCATCCGCTTTTTCCCGATTGCTGGCACGCCGGTGGAGCAACTCATTGGGCAAACCCGTCAGCGCATCTCGCGCATCTTGCATGGCCAAGACGATCGACTGTTGGTCATCATCGGTCCCTGCTCGATCCACGACCCCGCCGCCGCCATCGAGTACGCGCGCCGCTTGAAGCCCCTGCGCGACCAATACGCCGACAGTTTGGAAATCGTCATGCGGGTGTACTTCGAAAAGCCCCGCACGACCGTGGGTTGGAAGGGCCTGATCAACGACCCCTACTTGGACGAGAGCTACCGCATCGACGAAGGCCTGCGCATGGCGCGCCAGTTGCTTATCGAGATCAACCGCTTGGGCTTGCCTGCGGGCAGCGAATTCTTGGACGTCATCAGCCCGCAATACATCGGTGATCTGATCAGCTGGGGCGCGATTGGTGCGCGCACCACCGAGAGCCAAGTGCACCGCGAACTCGCTTCGGGTTTGTCGGCGCCCATCGGTTTCAAGAACGGCACCGATGGCAACATCAAAATCGCCACCGACGCCATCCAAGCGGCGGCGCGCGGCCACCACTTTTTGTCGGTGCACAAAAATGGTCAGGTCGCGATCGTGCAAACCAAGGGCAACCAAGACTGCCACGTGATTTTGCGCGGTGGTAAGGCCCCCAACTACGACGCGGCCAGCGTGGCCACGGCGGTGGCCGATTTGGCCGCTGCCAAGTTGCAGTCGCGCCTGATGGTGGACTGCAGCCACGCCAACAGCAGCAAGCAGCATGAAAAACAACTCGATGTGGCGCGTGACATCGCGGGTCAAATCCGCGACGGTTCGCGCAGCATTTTTGGGGTCATGATCGAGAGCCACATCCAAGCGGGTGCACAAAAGTTCACCCCAGGCAAAGACCGCGTGGACGCCTTGACCTATGGCCAGAGCATCACCGACGCCTGCTTGGGTTGGGACGATTCTTTGGCCGCCTTGGACGTGTTGTCCCAAGCGGTGATCGCGGCCCGCGCATGAGCCTAGGGGGAGCTAGCCCCCCGCTTAACGCGCCAAGGCTTTGAGCAGCTTGGCGTGGATGCCGCCAAAGCCACCGTTGCTCATGCACACGATGTGGTCCCCGGCTTGGGCTTGGGCGCTCACGCGCTCAACCAAGGTGTCGATGGTGGCGGCCACCTCGGCGCGTGCGCCCATGGGCGCCAACGCTTGGGTGGCATCCCAGTCCAAACCGCCGCTGTGGCAAAACGCCAAGTCCGCCGACTCCAAGCTCCAAGGCAGCTGTGACTTCATGGTGCCGAGCTTCATGGTGTTGCTGCGCGGCTCGAACACCGCCAAGATGCGCCCCTGTGGCCCAATGCGGCGGCGCAAGCCGTCGAGCGTGGTGCGCAGCGCGGTGGGGTGGTGCGCAAAATCGTCGTAGACCGTGATGTCACCACCCGCGCGCGCGACGGTGCCGCTGACCTCCATGCGTCGACGCACGTTTTGGAATTGCCCCAAGGCCTCGGCCGCCACGGCGGGCGAAACCCCAACGTGATCGGCTGCGGCGATGGCCGCCAGCGCGTTGAGTTGGTTGTGCACGCCTGTGAGTGACCAGCGCACATGGGCCACGGTTTGGTTGGACTGCAAGACAGCAAAGTCGTGCGGCTCACCCTCGGCGCGAAAGTCGCTCACCGCCGAGCCAAAGGTGCGCAGCGTGCTCCACAGGCCTTGGTGAATCACCCGGTCAATGCTTTCCTCCAAACCATTGGCCACCACACGGCCGCTGCCGGGCACGGTGCGCAGCAGGTGGTGGAACTGGCGCTCGATCGCGGCGAGGTTGTCAAAAATGTCGGCGTGATCGAACTCGAGGTTGTTGATGACCGCGGTGCGTGGGCGGTAGTGCACGAACTTGCTGCGTTTGTCGAAGAAGGCGGTGTCGTATTCGTCGGCTT
>JBFZCK010000173.1:0-4515 GCA_041307965.1 Burkholderiales bacterium
ATGCGTTCGGTGGACCCCATGGAGGTGCCGCCGTACTTGTGAACTATCAAAGCCATGGGGAGATGTCTGCTGATAAGGGGTTTGCGTCGCCAAAATAGCCAGCGGCGCAGCTGCAAAGCCCGGTAATTATAGAGGCGCTGTGTATTGCAAATGCTGACGCAGACGCTGAACCATGCCAGGCCCGACCTTCAATTCAATCTGGTGACCCCGCGTCGTACAGGCTCCAATTTGCTGCAGCAAAGCCGCCATCTGTGCTTGGCTGGGCGCCACGCCATGTTCGCGGCTCAGCCAATGGCGAATCACATTGGTTTGACGCGCTGCCGATAAAGCTTGCAAACCGGCGATGTTCGGCGGCACACCCACGACCTGCAAATCGATTTGAGCCAACTCATCCAGCAGGGTTTGCGCTTGTGCGGCGTGTTCGGCGCTGCGCGCCAAGGTGCTGGCGTAGGCCGGAAAATCCCGGCGCCAAGTTTGCAGAAGCCCGTGGCGGATGCGGTTGCGCGTGAAAGCCGTGTTGTCGTTGCTGGGGTCATGAACCACGGCGACGCCCTGCCCCGCCAACCAATCCCGCAAAGCCTGCGGGTCGACCGACAAGATCGGTCGGGCAAACCGCACACCGTGGCGTTCAAAATTTATGGGCATGGCCGAAAGGCCGGGCAAACCCGCGCCTCGGCTGAGGGCCAGCATGAGGGTTTCGACCTGATCGTCGGCGTGGTGACCCAGCAGCACGTGTGAGACACCCAGGGATTGGGCCATCTCGGCCAGCGCTCGGTATCGAGCTTCTCGGGCCACCGCCTCGGGGCTTTGACCGCTCGCATGGTGGGCTTGTATGTGCTGGACGTGGCATGTCATCCCCCAGCTTTCACACTGCTGGCGAACGTGCACTTCAAAACCATCGGCGGCGGCTTGCAGCCCGTGATGCACATGCAAGGCGACCACATGGCCGGGCCACCGTTCTTGCGCCGCCAGGGCCAAGGCGGTCGAATCGGCGCCACCGCTCAAGGCAATCGCCAGTGGTCCCTGCTCCACATTGGCACGGTTGGCCCAAACCGCCAAGGCCTCTTTGCAAGGGTTGGCGGTGTGGCTCACCTCAACGCTTGGTGTCGGCTTTGGTATCCGTGAATCGGCCGTAGCTGTTGATGCGTGCGTGACGGCGATCGATCAGCTCTTTGACCTTCAGGTCGGAAACTTGGCGGAAAGCCTCGGTCAGCGCGCGCTTGAGCTGTGCCCCCATTTGCGCGTGGTCGCGATGAGCGCCACCCACGGGTTCACTGACGATCTTGTCCACCAAACCCAACGACTTCAATCGGTGAGCGGTGATGCCCAAGGCCTCGGCAGCGTCTTCGGCGCGTTCAGCGGTTTTCCACAAAATCGAGGCGCAACCTTCAGGGCTGATGACCGAATACACCGAGTACTGCAGCATCAAGACCTGATCGGCCACCGCGATGGCCAAGGCGCCGCCGGAGCCACCTTCGCCGATGATGGTGGAGATGATGGGCACTTCGAGCTGGGCCATCTCAAAGATGTTGCGGCCAATGGCCTCGGACTGGCCGCGCTCTTCGGCGTCGATACCGGGGTAAGCGCCTGGCGTGTCCACGAAGGTGAACACCGGCAACTTGAACTTCTCGGCCAACTTCATCAAACGCAGGGCTTTGCGGTAACCCTCGGGCTTGGTCATGCCGAAGTTGCGCAGGCCACGCTCTTTGGTGTCGCGGCCTTTTTGGTGGCCCAGCACCATGCAAGGTTGTCCGTTGAAGCGCGCCAAACCACCCACGATGGACAAGTCATCGGCGAAGTGGCGATCGCCATGCAGCTCAACGAAGTGTGTGAAGACCTCGCGCACCACATCCAAAGTGTAGGGACGGTCTTGGTGGCGTGCGATCTTGGTGATTTGCCAAGGCGTGAGGTCGCTGTAAATATCTTTGGTCAGCTGCAAACTTTTGGCCGACAGCTGGTCGATTTCGTCGGTGATGTCCACGGCCGACTCGCTTTGGACGTAACGCAACTCATCGATCTTGGTTTCCAATTCCGCAATGGGTTGTTCGAAATCCAAAAAATTCTTCTTTGACAAAACTCTCTCCTGTGTGTGTTCGAAGCCCAAGCCTGTGCGGCTCAGTCCCGAATCAATAGGCGACTGGCACGGGGTCCAGCGAGCGCCAAATATACCAAGTCGCCACACTGCGGTAAGGGGCCCAGGGTGAGGCGACCTCGCGGGCCTCACTGCGACTGACCGGATCACCCGAGAAATAGCAGCGGCTGATGCCGTTGATCAGACCCACATCGTCGAGCGGCAACACGTCCGGACGCATCATGTGAAAAATGAGAAACATCTCAGCCGTCCACCGCCCGATGCCACGGATGGCCACCAACTCCGCGATGATGGCCTCGTCGTCCATATCGACCCAAGCGTCCTCGTGAACCTGGTCGTTGGCGAAGTGCAGCGCCAAGTCCACCAAATACTCCACCTTGCGAGCTGACAGGCCTGCCGCTCGCATGTCATCGACCTTGAGTTTGAGGACCTGTGCCGGTGTCAGCGCCTTGGGCAAAACGGCAAAACGGTCCCACACCGACTGAGCGGCTTTGACCGAAATCTGTTGCCCCACGATGCTGCGCGCCAAGGTCACAAAGGCATCGCCTCGCGACTGCAAGCTCACGCCAGGGTATTGCGGGATCAGGTTTTTCATGACGCGGTCGCGCTTCATGAGGTGTTTACAGGCCTCGGCCCAGTACCCGGGCGTGGTGGGCTCTGACACGGTGTGACCCATCACAGGCGCTCCCACGTCGTGCCCTGAGGACCATCTTTGAGCACCACGCCTTGGCTGAGCAACTGCTGGCGCACGGCATCGGCTTGAGCAAAGTCTTTGGCGGCCTTGGCGGCTTGTCGCTGCTCGATCAAGGCTTGGATCGCGGCTTCGCTCAAAGCGCCCTCACCCGACCCGGCCTGAAGCCAAGTTTGTGGATCGTCTTGCAACAGGCCCAACACCGCGCCCAGCGCCTTGAGCAAACCGGCGACTTGTGGGTCGCGCGTGCGGTTGGCTTCGGACGCCAAATCGAACAAAACGGCCATCGCCTCGGGCGTGCCGAAGTCCTCGTTCATGGCCGCGGCAAAACGCTGGGCCGGGCCTTGAGACCAGTCGATGGTCACCACCGCTGGCGGCACCGCCTGCAAGCAGGTGTAGAGGCGGCGCAAGGCGGTGCGGGCATCGTCGAGGTGCGCGTCGCTGTAATTGAGGGCACTGCGGTAGTGGGTGCGGATGATGAAGTAGCGCACCGTCTCTGGGTCGTAGCGCTCCAAGACCTCGCGGATCGTGAAAAAGTTGCCCAAGCTCTTGGACATTTTTTCGTTGTCCACACGCACAAATCCGTTGTGCATCCAAACGCGAGCCAAAGGCTGACCGCTGGCGCCTTCGGACTGGGCGATCTCGTTTTCGTGGTGCGGGAACTGCAAGTCGGCACCGCCACCGTGGATGTCAAACGACTCGCCGAGCATCTCGCAACTCATGGCCGAACACTCGATGTGCCAACCCGGGCGGCCCGTGCCGTAATCGCTGGCCCATTGGGCCTCGGCGGGCTCATCGGCCTTGGCGGCTTTCCACAAGACAAAGTCCAGCGGGTCTTGTTTGCCGTCGTTGACCGACACGCGCTCACCAGCACGCAACTCGTCCAATGACTTGCCCGACAACTTACCGTAGCCATCGAACTTGCGCACGGAGTAATTCACGTCGCCGTTGCCCGCGCGGTAAGCCAAGCCTTTGGCTTCCAAACGGCCAATCAAGGACAGCATCTGTGGCACGTACTCGGTGGCACGGGGCTCGTGGGTGGGACGCTCAATACCCAAGGCGTCGGCGTCTTGGTGCAAGGCGTCGACCATCCGGTTGGTCAAGGCGGTGATGGTTTCGCCGTTCTTGAGTGCACGGGCGATGATTTTGTCGTCGATATCGGTGACGTTGCGCACATAAGTGACACGGTAACCGCTGGCCTTGAGCCAGCGCTGCACCACGTCAAACGCCAGCATCGAGCGGGCGTGGCCCAAGTGGCACAGGTCATACACGGTCATGCCGCACACATAGAGGCGCACATGGCCGTCCTGCAGGGGCGCGAAAACCTCTGCCCGTTTGGACAGGGTATTAAAAATACGGAGGGTCATGGGGGAGATTCAGGATCGATTCGGGTTCGCTTGGCAGACCAAGTGAACTTGTACCTCAGGGATACAATGCCTCAGTATATCCAGACCAACACCATTCGCCAATGAAACTTCGTCAGCTGACTTTCATCACCTTGTGTTCGCTTGTACTGACCGTGTCGGCGCCAGCTTGGTCACAATCCGACCCGTATGCGGCAATCAACCGTTTGCTGCGGGCCAAACAATACAACGAAGCCATTGAGGCGGCACAGTCCTACCTCACCAGCAACCCACGCGACCCCCAGATGCGTTTGCTTTTGGGCGTGGTGCAATCCGAAAGTGGCGATGCGGAAAAGGCCAAAGCCACCTACATCCGTTTGACCCAAGAG